>JBBRDE010000032.1:0-27951 GCA_038204185.1 Cytophagales bacterium | reverse complement strand
TGTACAACAACGGACTGAGAAACGAAGCCGCGCCAAAAAAGAGCTGCGCCAGTACCGAATTGAACGCGAAATTCTCTTCCCCGCCCGCGACCCGTAACAGCGGATTGATGACCACTTGTAACATCGCCATGCCGATGCCGATCAGGAAAAGCGACAACAGGGCTACCCCAAAACCCGGTAGTAGTGCGAACAATAACGCCCCCGCAAAAGCAATCATAAAGGCCCAGAGCAGCACCTTTTTCTCGCGGTATTTTTCCACCAGCAAACCCGACGGAATGGACATGACGCCGTAGGAAACGAAAAAGGCAAACGGCATGAAGCCCGCCAAGCCCAGGCTCAAATCGAAACTATCCACAATATCCGGTATAATCGGCCCGAGGATGTTGCTGAGGAACGAAATGACAAAAAAGATTATGAGGATCAGAAAGACAATGAATGAATTGCGTTTCACTTGTTTTAGTTGAAAGTGGAGGGTTGAAAGTTGAAAGTGAAATTACTTCGTGGCGAGGGTGGTGCGGCTGGAACGGCCGGCTTTGTCGAAGGCCTTCAAGCGTACGGTGCCTTTTATCGGTACGGGTTTGGTATAAAGTGGCGAATTGGCGGTGGGTTCGGTGCCATTGGTAGTATAGCGGATGCTCAGGCCGGGCAGCTCGGTGTTGGCTTTCAGGGTATCGTTTTTGATCATCGCACCGGGCAGGGGAATGTGGTAGTTGTAGCCGCCATTAAAGCGCGCCAGCCGGGGTAGTTCGCGGGTAGCTAGGGTATTGGCAAAGATATTCCACTCCTGAGTGACCCGTTTTTTCCTTTCGTCGGTAGACGGCATTTCTTCCCAGGTACGTTCTTTGGCCCAGGCGCTTTCGGAAAAGCCGATGAGCTTGGGCAGCATATACGATTCCAGCATAGGCCGCCCCTTGACGGTTTCGCTCCACAGCTGGGCTTCTACGCCGATGATGTTTTTGCGGACGTCCGGGCGCAGTCGTTCCATTCCTTTGAAATCCTGATCCACATCCAGCGGGCGTCCCATATTGGTTTCCAGCGTGGTGCTGAACATGTTGTAGGGCGCAAAATACCAATTGTCGTAGGTATCCACGAAACCCGCCCAGTAGAGACCAGGTACCTTGGGATCGTTGTTGTAGGACATATCCAAATAGAAATTTGAGACATTACACAGAATCACCGGGTAGCCCGCGTTGGCCAGGCGGTTGCCCAAATCGCGGTAGTCGAAAAGGTTGTTCCAGATGTACGGTACCACGCCCCCGCCCGCAAATGCCGGATTGGGCTCGTATTTTCCACCGTCTGTTTTCAGCAAGGCCACCTCTTCCCAGCCGTGCACCGTCAGGCCGCGCTTTTTCATGCGCTCCACCAGTTTGCCGAAGAAATAGGCTTGTAGATTTTTGGGGTCTTTGATCGCAGGATTTTCTTTCAGGAGTTTGGCCGCCATCGGTGAAGCCGTCCAGGCACCTTCGGGTACTTCGTCGCCGCCTGCGTGGATCACATCCATTTTCAAGCCCGCCTGCTGGTACATTTTGGCCATTTCGTCCACTACTTTTTCGTAAAAACGGTAGGTCGATTCCCGCGCGACGCTCACTACGTTATTCTTATATCCCTGCGCCGAGAGGTACTTCGATTTATCCTGCGGATCGACCAGGCGGTACTCGTTGGCCGCTTCTTCTTTTCCTTCTTTCATCAACCGCTGGTACCGTGCCTCCATCGCCTTGATGGCCGCCAGGGCGTGACCGGGAAAATTGAGTTCGGGAATCACCCGGATATGACGCTCAGCGGCATATTTCAGGATTTCCACAAAATCGGCATTGGTGTAGTATCCGCTGCCGTGTCTGCCAGGCTCGTAGGCCAGCGGTCCCGACCCGTAGGCCGGATGCAGGGCCGGGGCGTCCAAGCCCGAGGTATGCTGGCGTTGGCCACCTACCTCGGTCAGTTCGGGTAAGCCGTCGATTTCCAGCCTCCAGCCTTCGTCCTCGGTGGTGTAGACCAAGAAATGGTTCAGTTTGTACCGCGCCATCAAATCCAGGGTGCGGAGGATCGTTTCTTTGGTCTGGAAATTCCGGCTCACATCCACGTGCAAGCCCCGCGTATGAAAGCGCGGTGCATCCTCGACGTTCAGGCTATTGAGCGTACATTTTGCTTTGCCATAGCTTTCGTACGGAATCAACGCCAGTAAACTTTGGATACCATAAAATACCCCGGCGGCATCGGACCCTACGATAGAAACGCCCTGCGGTGTGACGGAAAGGCGGTAGGCTTCTTTGGTAATGCCATTGACCGAAACGGAGTCGATCGCCAGTGAAATGCCGACGGCGTTGGGCGCGGCGACACCGGGTGCCGCCGCACCTACCTTATAAGTAGCCGTAGTTATATCTTTCAAGCGCTTGCTCAGAAAATTCGCCTCTTTATTCAGCCCCGTACCGTAATGGATTTTCTGGCTTCCGTCCAGAGTCAGAGTACCGTTGCCTGACGTCAGCCGCACGGGTGAGGGAATGATTTTCAATAACTCCGTAGTCGCGACCAGACTCCTGCTCAGGTTAGCTTTGTAACGATTGGCTGCTGTCGGCATCAGTAAAGAATCAGCTCTCCCGCGCAGAATCTGCTGCCGTTCGGTGAAGGGCTCAATGGTATAGTCCACGATCTGTTCGATCCGCTCTTCTTTGCCGTCCTTGTCGTAATACACGATGTATAGCCCCAGCGGGGCGTCCGATTCTTTGATAACGCCCTCGGTACCTGCGTACCAGATTTGGGTGAATTCGCCGGGAGCCAGCGAGAAGCCTTTTTCGGGCATCAGCTTGTACCAGTCGCCGTTGATGTGCACCACACGGGCGGCCTGCGGGGTTTTAGGGGCAATGATGGGCCGGGGAGCCATGTTGAAAAACAATGCCCAGTTTTTGTCCGTCAGCGCGGTTTCGCCGTCGTTGTTCAAGCTAAAATAGGCATCGAAGGCGTCGCCCCGATCGGTAAAATTGGTGACGAGCTTCCAGGTAACCTGTATCTGACTTTTTCCGGTAAGCGTTTTTTCGTTGATTTTGCTGCAACTGGACAGGAATTGAACCACCAGCAGCAAGGCAAAACTGTACACGTATTTTTTCATCGGGATAGGGTTAGGTGTTCACCGGGCGGGGAACCAACTGTATATTTTTGGAAAAAGTAGCCTTTATAGTACTTCGTGGCGTATTAAAACTACCATTGACACAAGAAAGCATTTTTCGGGCAGAATTTGAAATAAAACCTATGGGCAAACCCGCTGGACGGTTGGTATCGCTGGACGCGCTGCGTGGTCTCACGATCGCCGCCATGATTACCGTCAACTTTCCCGGTCTGCACGAGCAGGTGTACGCGCCCCTTCAACACACCCGCTGGAACGGCGTTACCTTCACCGACCTGATCGCCCCGATTTTCCTGTTTGTCATCGGCGTATCCATCGCCTTAGCCTATTCACGGAGGCTGGCTGAAAAAGCGCCCAAAGCGGAAATGCACAAGAAAATCATCATCCGGGCGGTGAAGATTTTTGCCGTCGGGATGTTGCTTAACCTGCTACCCGACTTCGATATTATGGATACCCGCTGGACGGGTACCCTGCACCGCATCGCCTTCGTGTTCCTGTTTTGCGGACTGCTGTTTTTACACACCCCCTGGTGGCAACAGGCCTGGATTGCGGTGATTATCCTGGTGGGGTACTGGCTGGCGATGACGCTGATTCCCACGCCGGGGGTAGGTCAGGTGATGCTGGAACCGGGCGTCAACCTGGCGGCCTGGGTGGATCAGCAATGGCTCCCCGGCAAGATGTGGCAGGGTGCCTGGGACCCCGAAGGTATCCTGAGCACCCTCCCCGCCACCGCGACGGGCATTACCGGAATGCTGGCCGGACGGCTGCTTTTGAGCAAGGTACCCCCTCACGAAAAAGTAAATTTCCTGATGGTAGCCGGACTGGCCTCGGCGGTGCTGGGGTACCTGTGGAGTCTGACTTTTCCACTTAATGAAGGGCTCTGGACGAGCTCGTTCGTTTTGCTCACGTCGGGTTTTGCGGCGCTGCTGCTGGGGACTTTGTACTTCGTGGTGGATATCCTGGGGCGGCAGTGGGGCACGGGCGTCGGGGTCATGTTTGGAGCCAACGCCATCACGGTGTATGTGCTGGCCGATATCTTCGCGCTGTTTTTTTATGGGACTATTTTTGGGAAGGCTCCGCTTAATGAACAGGTTGTGCAGGGCATGACCGGCTGGGGCTTGGCGCCCAAATTCGCGAGTATGCTGTACGCGTTGTTTTTTACAGCGGTCAATTTCATCCCCGCGTATATTCTTTATCGGAAAAAGATTTTTATAAAATTGTAAATCTAACGTAGAGTCAAATTTACTCTGCCGCGCCTTAAGTTCAAAGGGCATCTAAAATCAGTTTCTATTTCCATTACTTGCATGTTTTTTGAATTAAAGCATAGCTACTAAAATCAAAAGTCCAGAATCAAACATCCAGAATCTACTGAATGACAGCTTTACCAAAACTACCTTCCGGGCTATGGCCCGTCATGATTACGCCCTTCACCGAAGCCAACGAAATCGACTACGCGGGACTGGAAACGCTCACGCAGTTTTACATCGCAGCGGGATCGAACGGGCTTTTTGCCAACTGCCTGTCGAGCGAAATGTACCAGCTTACCGAAACCGAACGGCTGGATTTGATCAAAGGGGTGCTTAAAGCCAGCGATGGCCAGGTACCAGTGGCGGCTACGGGTACCCTCAGCCGCGACCTGGATGAGAATATCGACTTTATCAAAAAAGTCCATGATACGGGTGTGCAGGCGGTGGTGCTTATTTCCAGCCTGATCGTACTGCCCGACGAAGACGAGGATACTTTCAGGAAGCGTTTGGAACAAATCCTCGACCAAACGGACGGCATTCCGCTGGGCTTGTACGAGTGTCCGGTACCTTATAAACGTCTGCTCAGTCCGGGCTTGATGAAATGGCTGGTGAGCAGCGGGCGGTGTGTATACCACAAAGACACGTCCTGCCATTCTCCCTCGATCCAGAAAAAAAGGCAAGCTACCGAGGGCACCAATTTGCTATTCATGAATGCCGACACGGCCACCGGGCTCGACTCGCTGGAAGCGGGGGCCGATGGTCTGTCTCCCATCTCGGCCAATTTTTATCCCGAGCTGTATACCTACCTCTTGAAGGAGTACCGGGAGCATGGCAAAACCGATAAGCTGACGCAGTTCCACGCCTGGCTTACGCTCATGGACCGTACTACGCACACGTTTTATCCCTACTCGGCCAAGTGGTTTTTGCAGCAGCGTGGTCTGGCTATTGGTACCAATACGCGCATACCTACCGACACGATGCCACAAGTAGATCACCTTCGGTTCAAGGCTTTGATGGATTCGTTTAAGGCGTTGGCGGAGACGTATGATGTACCGTTGGTTTTGTAATAATCTACCCCTACCTCACCCCTGCCCCTCTCCTAGCAGGAGAGGAGTTTAATAACTCCCCTACCGTGCAAACTCTTGACCTGATCTTATTTGTTGTGTACATGGGCGGTATTTCGCTCTTTGGTGCCTCGTTTTATTCCAAGGACAAATCGGCGGAAACCTTCACGCTGGGCAATAGTAACTTTCCAGCGTGGGTAGTTACGATGTCTATTTTCGCGACGTTCGTGAGTAGCATTAGCTTTTTGGGACTGCCCGGCAATGCCTATCAGACCAACTGGAACGCCTTCGTGTTCAGCCTTTCGCTGCCGATTGCGGCCATCATGGCGGTGCAGTTTTTTGTGCCACTGTACCGCAAACTGAACAGTCCGTCGGCTTATGCTTACATGGAAACGAAGTTTGGGTTGTGGGCGCGGGTGTACGTCTCGGCTTGCTACCTGCTGACGCAGATGATGCGGATTGGTACTATTTTGTACCTTTTGGCTTTGCCCGTCAACGCGTTATTTGGTTGGGACATTCTCACGATTATAGCCCTCACAGGACTGGTGGTGATGGGGTACTCGCTGCTGGGTGGGATTCAGGCCGTAATGTGGACTGACGCCATTCAGGGTATTGTCCTTATTGGCGGAGCCATCGTGTGTTTATTTTACATTTTCTTTTCCATGCCCGAAGGACCGGGTCAGGTATTTACGATCGCGCTGGAAAACGACAAATTCAGTCTGGGCAGCTTTGGTACCAGTCTTAGCGATTCTACCTTTTGGGTTGTGCTGATTTATGGCATTTTCATCAACCTCCAAAACTATGGCATCGACCAGAACTACGTGCAGCGATACATGGCCTCGCGTACCGAAGCCGAAGCCAAGCGGTCTGCGTTCTGGGGCGGGATGCTGTACGTACCCGTTTCCATGCTGTTCTTCCTGATCGGTACCGCGCTGTTTTCCTACTATACCGTATTTCCTGATACCCTGCCCCCCGAATTGCACGATATAGCCAAAAGCGACCGCGTATTTCCCTTTTTCATCGTCAAGGTACTTCCTCCCGGCCTGACGGGACTACTCATCGCTTCTATTTTTGCAGCGGGCATGAGTACAATTTCTACGAGCATCAACAGTTCATCCACCGTGGTACTGGTCGATTACTACCAGCGTTTTTCCAAAACCCCGCTCACCGAGAAACAATCCATGCGGGTACTGTACCTGACTACCTTCATCATCAGTATTCTGGGCATTGGTGTCGCCTTCGCGATGATTAACGTCAAGAGTGCCCTGGATGCGTGGTGGAAGCTGGCTTCGGTGTTTAGCGGCGGAATGCTGGGTTTGTTTTTGCTGGGGGCTTTTGTCGATAAAGTCAACCGCAAAGGGGCTATTGTGGGTATGGTGCTGGGGGTAATTGTGATTCTGTGGATGAGCTTGTCGCCCATTTTCTGGACTGACGGAAAGATGCAAACTTACGCCAGTCCGTTCCACGCCTACCTGGCCATTGTGTTCGGGACGCTGGTACTGTTCGTGACGGGTTTTCTGGCGACGATTCTGTTTTCGCCGAAGTCAATATCTTCTTGAAATTTTTGAACTGCTTTTAACTTCCCGAAAGTTCCAAACTTTCGGGAAGTTTTAAATGCTAAACGTTGGGAAGTCTAGGGTACCCTCACCGACGACCCCCGTATTACCAATTCCGCATCCAGCACGATCATTTCGGGCGTTTCCAGTTCTTCCTCTCCCTGAATCAACCGCAAAATCATTCTTGCAGCCGCTTCGCCGATTTGCGTGGTAGGTTGCTTTACCGTTGTGAGGCCGGAACCGATATGCGCCGAAATAGAATCGTCGCTGAAACCCACCACGCCCAAATCTTCCGGAATGCGAAGTCCTTTGGACTGAGCCAATACCATAACTTCGATGGCAGAAGGATCATTGACCGCAAAAATTGCGTCTGGTGGCTCGGGCATGTCGAGAAAGTACCCCGCATAAATGCGGGCTTTCAGGGCGCGGAGGTCACCGTGAATGATCAGTTCATGAAGTACTTCCATGCCGTTTTTCTGTAAGGCATCGCAGTAGCCTCGCAGCCGCTCCTGACTGATGAGCAGATTGGTAGGGCCGCCCAGGTGGGCAATGCGCCTGTAGCCGTTCCGGATCAGGTGCTCTACTGCGGCATACGCTCCCCGGTAGTCATTAACCACCACCTTATACCTTCCTAGCTCGTCACTCACCCGGTTGAAGTACACCACCGGAATATCCCTTTTCTCAAAAGCCCGAAAGTGATCGTAATTGTTGGTTTCATGGCTCATGGAGGCCAGCAAGCCATCCACGCGGTTGGCCAGTAAGGCCTTCGTATTGCCAAGTTCTATCTCATATGATTCGTCGGACTGCATGATGATGAGGTGATAGCCCGCCTTGGTCAGGACTTTCTGAGCCCCCACAATAATGTTGGGAAAAAACTGCGTCATGAACTCAGGCACGAGGATACCCACGGTGTCCGTTCGGCTTTTAACCAGGCTGTGGGCCAGTTGATTAGGCTGGTAATCGAGTTCCTGGGCTTTTTCCAGGATAGCCTTGCGGGTATTGGGGTTGATGTCGGGATGGCCGTGCAGGGCCCGCGACACCGTGGAGTTAGATACTCCGAGTTCCTGGGCTATGTCGATGATGGTGGTTTGGTGTCGCTTTTGTTTTCGGCTTTGGGGTTCCGGGGGTGGGAGGGTGAAGTGGTACTCGCAGGCTTTGCAGAGAAACCGCTGATTGCCTCGGACAAAACCGGCCTTCATGATGGTATCAACCCGCTCGCACTTGACACATTTAATCATCTAATTTTGTATTATTTTTATAAAATAGCTTTTAAAAATCTCCGAAAAATCAAATATACGTAGTTCTTTACTATTTGGTATTCTTCAACTTAAAATCTGGATAGTTATATATCGGTAACGTTTGCGAAAACGTTACCGATCGTTTTTGCGCGATTTTGAGAATAACTTATCCTTGTTCACTTTGACAAAAAAGTCCTTCTACCTTATATTTAGTATAAAATCACTCTAAAATACCAGCAAGCGTTTTTGTATATGATATCTACTTTGATTTCAAAGACCAAATTTATTTTTTAAAAATTGTACTATTTTATTAAACCCTCTTTTTTTATGTATAAAAATCTAATAAAAACCACACTAATCCTGCTGCTTTGTCTGGCAACTGGGGGAGGTTTGTACGCTCAGGAAGCTACTATACAAGGAAAAGTGACTGACGATTCTGGGGGTGCCATTCCTGGTGTAAGCGTAACGGTAAAGGGTACCCAGCGCGGCACCATTACCAATGTAGAGGGTACCTATTCGGTGAATGCTGCGGGGAATGCTACGCTGGTATTTTCGTTTCTGGGCTACGTGAGTCAGGATGTACCCATCAACAACCGGTCTACAATTAATGTATCACTCAAAACCGATACCAAAGCTCTCGAAGAGGTAGTGGTGGTAGGTTATGGTTCCCAGCGGAAGGTGGAGACTACCGGCTCGATAGCGTCCGTGAAGGCCGACGAGCTGACCCAGCTCCCCGTTACCAACGTAGCGCAGGGCTTACAAGCACGAATCTCGGGCGTACAGATCAATCAGAACTCAGGCTCGCCGGGTGGAAACATCAGCGTACGGGTACGCGGCACCAACTCTATCAACGGCAACTCGGAGCCCTTGTACGTGGTAGATGGTATCCAGATTTCCAACGGAGGCGGCATCAACGATGTGAGTCCGCTTTCGACGATCAACCCCAACGACATTGAGTCCGTAGAAGTACTGAAAGATGCTTCGGCGTCGGCTATTTATGGCGCACGGGCCGCCAATGGCGTAGTATTGATTACCACTAAGCGTGGCAAGGCGGGCGTTACGCGCGTATCCCTCGATAGCTACTATGGGGTGCAGGAGGCTACCAAAACGCTGGATGTGCTGAATGCCTCTGAATTTGCCCAGCTCGAGAACGAAGTCTTCAAGAACAACGCCTACCCCAATCCAGCTTCGCTGGGCGAAGGTGTGAACTGGCAAAAACTGATTTTCCAGAAAGCCCCCATCCAGAGCCACCAGCTTTCCATTAATGGAGGTAGTGAAAAAACGCAGCTGGCGCTCTCGGCCAATTACTTCAACCAGGACGGAATTATTATCAACTCCGATTTCAAGCGGTATTCCTACCGGCTCAATGTGGACCACAAGGTAAGCAACCGCTTCAAAGTAGGTACTAGTATTCTGGGTAGTTATATAGTCAACAACGGCATTGATGCTGGTAGTACCACCATCGGCGACGCCGGCGTAGTGACGGGCAGCGTACTGGGTGCCGCCGTGGGGGCACCTCCCACCTTGCAGTCCTACCGCGAAGATGGCTTCATTTTTCCCTTTGGCGAGCAGGGCAATGGCCAGTACCGCGAGGTAGTGAATCCCCTGAATTTTACGGCCCTTACCCGTCAGCGCAACATCAAGCGGACGCTGGTAAATCTATTCGGTGAATTCGAGATTGTGCAGGGCCTAACGTATCGGGCGTCGTTCAATGCGGACATACAGAACCGCCTCGACGATTTTTATTCGCCGCTTTCCATCATCAACCGAGCCGATATTAATGACAACTCCGGCTCAGCCTCGAAGTCGAACTCCAATTTCCTGGGGCTGCTGCACGAGAGTATCCTGTCGTATAACCGCAAGTTTGGCGAGAATCACAGCCTACGCTTTACGGGCGTGTTTGCCTCCCAGGTCGAAAACTCCAACGCAAACTCTATCAGCGCAACGGGCTTCCCCAATGATGCCACCACCAACGAGTCTCTACAACTGGCCCTCAATCGTACCGTCAGCAGCAGTCGCTCCAAGCAGCGGTTGGATTCGTACATGGGCCGGATCAACTACGGCTTCCGCGACAAGTACTTCCTGGACCTGACCGCCCGCGTGGACGGATCGAGCAAGTTCGGCGCTAATCATAAGTATGGGTTCTTCCCGGCGATATCAGCTGCCTGGCGGATTATTGAAGAAGATTTTATGAAGTCTGCCAACTGGGTGTCGGACTTGAAACTCCGCGCCAGCTACGGAATTACGGGCAACGCCGGAGGCATTTCACCCTATCAGTCATTGGCTACGGTAAGTTCAAGCGGCGGATACAACCTGGTTAATGCCTACCAGACGGCCATCAGCCCGACCGGCATCTCCAACCCGGACTTGCGCTGGGAGAAATCAGCCCAGACCGATATTGGGTTGGACATTGGCTTGTTCAACAATCGCCTCTCTATCATCATGGACTACTACCACAAGCGTACCGACGACTTACTCTACGTGAAGACACTGCCGCTTTCGTCGGGTTACAGCAGCATCACCGGTAATTACGCCTCTTTGGAAAACAAAGGCTTTGAATTTGCGGCCAATGCTAGCATCCTGAATGGCCCCGTCCGCTGGTCAGTTTCCGGCAATCTCACTGCCAATCGTAACACCTTGCTCGATCTGGACGGAGGTACCACAAAGGAGCGGTTCGTGACGAACTCTTCGATTCTGAGTGTAGGCCAGCCGCTGGGCGTATTCAAAACCTATGTGTTCGACGGCATCAACCAGACGGGCGACGCCATCATTCCCGGCTACGACGGACGGGTAGGCGGGCACAAGGTGAAGGATTTGAACAACGACGGAGCCATCAACTCCATGGATCAGACCATTACCGGCAACCCGAACCCCGATTTTATTTTCGGTGCTTCAACCAACCTCAGCTACAAGAACTTTGATTTCGGTGCGTTCCTCTCGGGTTCGCAGGGGAATGATATATATAACATCAGCCGCCTTTCGTTCGAGAATCCATTGGGACAACGCAACCTTCTGAAAGGGGTAGCCAACCGCTGGACGCCTACTAACCCGAGCAATCAGTACGTGAGTGCATCGGTGGCGGGGCGTCTTCCCATCACGGACTACGCTATGGAAGATGGCTCGTACGTTCGTCTGAAGAATATCACGATAGGATACACCCTGCCAACGATCAAGGGCATTAGTCGCGCACGGATTTATGTAAGTGGCAACAACCTGCTTACCCTAACGAAGTACAGCGGTTTTGATCCGGAAGTCAACACCTACGCGGGTTCCAATACCGCCATTGGGATAGACAACCTGGTGTACCCGCAGGCCAAGTCGTTCCTGGGCGGCATTCAGTTGACGTTTTAATTATCAGGTAGTTAGGTTTTATTTTTTAAAAAACGAATAAAGAAATTTACCATGAACATACGATTCAAATACCTATACAAAGTACTCCCCATGCTGCTGCTCGGCCTAGGCATGACTTCCTGCGAACTGGACGAAACGGTGTACTCGTCTATCTTTACCGATAATTTTTACAAAACAGGCTCCGACGCCGAGAAGGGTCTTGTAGCCGTGTACGACGCCATGCGGGGTCTGTACGGTGGCCCTGCTGCCGTGATGGTACCTGACTACAGCGCCGATCAGGTGTACCCCAGGGCGGTGGTGGGGCGCAACACGCTCACGCTCTTCACGGTTGAGCCAACCTATACCACCCAGCGCAGCGCTGGCCGAACCAACGAGTCGCCTCAGCAACTGTGGGCTTCGTCGTACGCGGGCATCGAAAACGCCAACTGGATCATCACCAAGGTACCCGATGCCACCATGAACGAGACCCGCAAGAAGCAGATTCTTGGGGAAGCGTATTTCTTGCGGGCGTTTTACCACTGGATGCTGACCAAGAACTTCGGCGATGTACCCGTCAAAACCGAACCCAGTACTTCCGAAGCCAAAGCCTACGTGGGAAAAAGCCCCAAGGCAGATGTGTATAAGCAGATTTATAGCGATCTGGATCAGGCACTTGCGGCAGGACTGCCCTCCTTTCCGGCCGTAGAGAAGGGACGTCCTTCCCTGGAAGCCGTTAACGCCCTTTACGCAAAAGCCGCCCTGTATAATGAAGACTGGGCCAAAGCGTTGGAAAAAGCCGATGCGGTGATTAGTTCGGGTAAGTACTCCCTGATGGCAAACGTATTGGATGTGTATGACTATCAGAAAGAAGACGCCGCTCGGAAAGAGAATATCTGGGCGTTTGAGGTGGACCCCATCTCTCCGGGCACCGGCCATCAGATGGTGGGACTTACGGGCCCTTCGGGTAGCGCGGGGGTAGAGTACGCCCGCACCTCGTTTGGTTCTATGTTTGCCTATCAGGGTTTTTACAATTCGTTCAATCCAATTGATGCGCGTCGGCAATTGATGGAAACCTCCTACCTCAACCGGGCTGGTAAGATTGTGGCCCAAAAGGATATCACTCCGATCACGACCGAGGGTGTACTGATTCGAAAGTACCGCGATCCGGTTTCTACCACGGGTACCATTGTAAACATCCCCATCCTCCGCCTGGCTGATGCATACCTCATTGCCGCCGAAGCCGAGGCCCGCCTCAACGGAGGTACTTCCAAAGCCTACGGCTATATTAATGCCGTTCGCAAGCGGGCTAGTTTACCCGATTTGCAAGCTGGACTTGGCAAGGATGCTTTCGTGGATGCCGTATTGCAGGAACGTTCGTGGGAATTTTTTGCCGAAGGTGACCGCTGGTACGACCTTACCCGAACCGGCAAGTTTCTAACCGTGATCCCCAAGGCTACCAACGCGGTCTATCCCAGCCGCCCGGTGCAGGCTAAGAACAAGTATTACCCTATTCCCCAGGATGAGGTTAACGCCAACCCTGAGTTGCAGCAAAATCCCGACTGGCAGTAGGTAGGAGCTACTTGAAGACTTTTCTCATAGGTTGATTGTAATAAAGCGGCTCTTGCCGATCAGGAGTCGCTTTTTCGTTCTCACTAGCTTGTCATAATCTGTGCTGTACTTCATTCGGAACTCAATAGTTTAAACTCAATCCAAGCCTTGAAATGAAACGTCTTATCCTACTTTCCTTCCTATTTTGCCAGTACGCGCTGGCGCAAAAACCCGCTACGATACTCGTCGAAGCCGAAAGTTTCGACAACAAGGGTGGCTGGTCCATCGACCAGCAGTTTATGGATGTGATGGGCTCTTCTTTCCTGATGGCCCACGGCATGGGCCACCCGGTGGCCGACGCCAGCACCACCGTTACCTTCCCCGAAACCGGGACGTACCAAGTGTACGTGCGTACCCGCAACTGGACGGCCCAATGGTCGGACAAGGCAGCCGCAGGAGAGTTTCAAGTAGTGGTGAATGACAAACCCCTCGCAAAAACTTTCGGCAAAGAGAACGGAAAATGGAACTGGTCGGAAGGCGGTACGGTGAAAATTACCCAGAAGCAAAACAAACTGTCCCTCAAAGACCTCACGGGCTTCAATGGTCGTTGTGATGCCATTCTTTTCACTAGCGTACCGAACTACAAGCCCATTGAGGATAAGGAAAAACTGACCGAGTACCGGAACGCGTATTTTGGATTTGACAAGAATCCGAAGAACGCCGGAGATTTTGATTTCGTGGTCGTGGGTGGCGGCATGGCGGGTACCTGTTCGGCCATCTCGGCCGCTCGCAAAGGCATCAAGGTAGCTTTGATCCAAAATCGCCCCGTTTTGGGCGGAAACAATAGCTCAGAGGTACGTGTCCACCTGGGCGGACGGATCAATCTGGAACCCTATCCCGCGCTGGGTAATCTCGTAAACGAAATCGGCCCTTCAGAAGGAGGCAACGCCCAACCGAAGGAATACTACGAGGACGAGAAAAAAATGAAAGCCGTTTTGGCCGAACCCAACATTACGCTCTTCCTGAATTACCACGCCAACAAAGTGGACAAAAATGGGAGTAGAATCGAAAAAGTATACGCCACCAACATCGAAACGGGCGAAAAGGTATATTTTGAAGCCCCTCTCTTTGCCGATTGTACCGGAGACGGTACCATTGGTTTTCTGGCGGGTGCCGAGTACATGACCGGCCGTGAAAGTCGTGATGTGTATGGGGAAGCAACGGCCCCCGAAGTGGCCGATAACCTGACGATGGGTGCTTCGGTACAATGGTTTTCGGAGAAAAAAGAGCAGCCCGTTTCGTTCCCGGATGTTAAATGGGGACTGGACTGGGATGAAGCCAAAGCCGAGGAAATCACCAAAGGCGACTGGGAATGGGAAACGGGCATGGGGCTTGATATGACGCTGGATTTCGAGCAAATCCGGGATTACGGTATGCTGGCGGTGTACTCCAACTGGTCGTACCTGAAAAACCGGGCGGTGAACAAAGAGAAATTCGCCACCAGCTCCCTCACATGGGTAGCGTACGTGGCCGGAAAACGCGAATCACGGCGTCTGAAAGGCGATTACGTACTGATCGAGCAGGACCTGACCGATCAGCGCGTGTATCCTGATGGCACCGCTCCCACCTCCTGGACCATTGACCTGCATTATCCCGATCCCGAAAACTCGAAGCTGTTTCCCGGTGCGGCCTTCAAGTCCATCGCCAAGCACATCAAAATCTACCCCTATCCCATTCCATTTCGCTGCCTGTATTCCAAAAATATCGACAATCTGATGATGGCGGGGCGCGACATCAGCGTATCGCACGTTGCGTTGGGTACCGTACGCCTGATGCGTACCACGGGCATGATGGGCGAAGTGCTGGGCATGGCCGCCGCCATTTGCAAGGAAGAGAAAACTACCCCAAGAGGCTTATACCAGAATTACTTTCCAAAGCTGGAAGCGATGATGATCGAAGGGGTAGGTAATGCGACCTTGCCAAAGGATCAGGATTATAATCTGGGGGGTACCTTGATGGAAATCGTAAAATGAAGTTTTTCGTTTCTATGCTGATGGGACTGACAGGCCTGCTCACATATCTGGTGAACAAGCCTGGCCCGGCCTTTGAAATAGAAACGAAAAATGGTGGCTCTTTCGAGGTACATGAGGTACGCTGGGGCGATAAGTTAGAGAAGTACTCGGCCAATATCATGGCTCCCGTGTGCGAAGAGGGTATCTGCTACAACGTGAATGTTGTCTTTAACTGGAATCTGATCGGCGAGTTCATCGACTATCAGGTACAGCCCTACGACCCACTGACCAAGCTGGATCACAAACCCTTCACGCTGGGCGATTACGCCAAACTACAACGTATCCTGACGAACCACGACCTGGTATTTACGGGCCTAGCGGCGGATAAGCTGGTGGTAAAAGCTGAGGATACCGTAGACGGCTACTCCGGGGCCACCATCGAAGCCATCAAAGACGAAGTAATCGACGGGGCGCTCTTTACCTGCTATACCCTCTGGCACATCGCCAACGGGGCCGTTGTAGACTCGATTCGCCAGCACACGCAGCGGAAGCTCGATAAACCAATGATTGCAAAAATCATGGGTTATAATTCCTCATCGGCTCCCTATTACCTCATCGAGACAATGTCGGAGGTTCAATTTGAGCAAAATCTATCGGAGATCATCGGGCTGATAAAAACCGGAAAGGGGTACTTTCCCAAAAACGCCATCGAGAAGATTCCCGAAAAATTATTTGGAAAAAAACAAATGCAGGATTTTTTGGTGCAAAACTATGATTCACTTTCCTACTATACCCAGGTAGCGGCCTTAAATAAACTGCAAAAGGTACCTCTGCAACATGACTTAGTCAATAAGCTCCTTACGCAAATCAGCGAACGGAATAGTATCCAAAACCAGAAAATAATTTCGCTGATCATCAAGAGTAACTATCCTGATTCTATCAAAAAATTGGTAGCTCATTTAAGTGAATCTAAAATCAAAATTTCGGAGGAGAACTACCAGTTGTTGCAAAAAACCAAGGTGGCGGGAATTGAGGCTTTGGAAAAGATATGAACCAATAATTCAAGGCTATGGGGGTGAAATTATCAAATACTATGTTTCAGAAACGGGTACTACTAGTCGCTTTCATTCTTGAGGCCAGTCTGATTGCCCAGGCACAAAAAACATTGCAACTCGCCAATGACCAGCTACGCATTCAGTGGCAGAATTCAACCCAGGGTTGGCGCGTCCAAAAAGTATCGGTGAAGCAGGGCAACCAGTGGAACACGGACTTCACTCCCTCCGGCGAATACACCCTGCTATACTCCGAAACCAAACCCTCCACCGAAACCGCCCAAACATTTGAAAAAACCACGGGCGGCAAATTCCCTGAAGACAACTACCATTACCAGCAGGAGCAATGGAAGGAAAGCACCATCGCTGTTGCCCTGAACACCGCCGGAAAGGCCTACCATTTCTTTCCGGCTACGGGCAAAACAGTCGCTAAAAACCACCTACAGTTCACTTCCGAAACCAAGGTAGCTATCGTAACCACCGACTGGAAACTGGATGAAAGGTATTCGACCGATGTAGTGATTACCCAAACCCTTATTCCTAAAAAACCGGGGTACTTTTCGCTGGCCAGTCCATCGGTGGCGACAGTCAGTATAGCCAACATGGGTTGGGCTTCAGTGCCGGGATATTTTCAGGGGAATTATATGCAGGATAATTTTGCCAAAGCCTACGCCTATGGCTTTGGTATTCCCAAGCTCCCCGTGGTGTACCGCGAACGCACCGCCAGTACCCTGGCCCCGCTGGTAAGTACCAAAAGCGGCGTAACGCTGGCGGTCATCCCCGAACCCGGTCTGGCGCGCGATCCCTGGGCGAAGGATAAAATCACCCAGGTTGACTGGCGAATCGGCCTGTCGCACATGAACCGTAAGGGGCAGTTATCGCCTACCCTTTACTATCCAGTGCTGGGCGAATATGCCTCCCAACGGCAACCCAACCAACCCCTGACGTACTCTTTTCGGTACAGTCTGGTGGATGGGGATTGGTTCAAAACCCTGAAACACGCGATCTACGATATTTATCAGTTCAAGGAAGGGCTACAACTTCGGCAAAGTACCCAATCGCTGACCAGCCGCATCGAGCAAATGCACCACTACCTTACCGATCCAAAGACTTCGCTCTGGAACATTGAGGAGTACAAAGGCCGGCAGATTGGAGCACAGTCGTACTTGGGTGGCGTGGTAGGGTCGAATAAAGACGCTATGAAAAACTCCGATTACGGTGCTATGTGGATGCTGGGCAAAGCTACCCAGGACCCAAAACTTACGGAGAAGGTACTCCCCTATGCCCTAAATTTCAAACTAACCCAGCAAATCACCGATGGCGATTTTTTTAAAGGAGCCATCGAAGGTCAGTACTATCTGGCCCAAAAAAAGAAGTTTGTGGAGGAATGGGGCGAGGTAGTGGAGCCGATTGCGGTGACGTACTACATTATGCTGGATGTGGGTAACATGCTACTCTTCGAGCCAGGCAATACCGAACTCAAAGAACGCCTGCGGCTGGGGGCTGAGAACTTGCTGCGGTGGCAGAAATCCGACGGTAGTTGGGCGGTAGCCTATGACAAAAGAACCGAGGAAGAACTTTTCAAAGATATAGCCGACTACCGCCCTACCTTTTACGGATTGCTGGTAGCTTACCGAATTTTAAAAGACCCGAAGTACCTGGAAGCCGCGAAAAAAGGAGCGGACTGGTTTGTGAAAAACGGCGTGAACCGGGGTAGCTTCCTGGGTGTATGCGGCGATGCCCGCTATGCGCCCGACTTCGCCACGGGCCAGTCAGCACAGGCTCTGCTGGATTTGTACCATTTGACCAAAAATGACACGTACAAAACGGCGGCTATTCAGGCGGCAAAAATCTACACCAGCTCGGTCTACACGCATCCGATTCCCAACCACGAGCCAAAAACGGTGAACGGTGCTCCACGCCAAGATTGGGAAATCGCCCAGGCGGGCCTTAGCTTCGAGCACGGCGGGATTTTTGGCTCGGCCAGTCGCCACGGCCCCATCCAGTTGGCCAGCCACGCGGGTATGTTCATCCGCATGTACGAACTCACTGGCGAGGCCCTGTTTGCCGATATGGCCCGTGCGGCAGCCGTAGGTCGTGATGCATTCGTAGATCCCAAAACCAGCGTGGCCTCTTACTACTGGCAGGCCATGAACAAAGGCGCGGGGCCATACCCGCACCACGCCTGGTGGCAAATTGGCTGGCTCACCGACTACCTGCTGTCCGAAGCCCAGCTACGCTCCCAAGGCAAGGTAACTTTTCCGCGCGGTTTCGTGACGCCCAAGGTAGGTCCGCACCAGACCTACGGTTTCGCGCCGGGTATGGTCAACGGTGATAAAGCCAATCTGGTCATCAATGAAGAATGGGTAAAAGTGGATAGCCCTTCCATAGACTACCTATTGGCAGAAACTACCGATGGCAAGAAGAAGTTCGCCATCCTGCTCAACAACCGCGCTCAGGCTACCGACTTTACCATTACCCCAAAAGGAAAATCAGCGATTAAAAAACAGCTTCCAGTCTGGGGGATGGAGGTGGTTCAATTGTAAATTTTGACGGCGGGACCGCTCGGCGTACCGGCCCCGAGGCTGTCGCCCGTGCGATGAGTGAATAAAAAAGCAAGCAGTGTTCCGGCCATTTTTAATTTTCCACTATCAATTTTCCATTAATTGCAGCAACTAGACTTCATAGTCATGGCCGCCTTTGCGGTATTCCAGCTGGTTCTCGGACTGGCCTTCTCCCGCACGGGTACCGATGCCAAATCTTTTTTTGCCGCCGGCGAATCTGCGCCCTGGTGGGTGAGCGGGCTGTCGCTGTTTATGAGCTTCCTGTCAGCAGGTACCTTCGTGGTGTGGGGTTCTATCGCATATAATCTGGGTTTCGTAGCCATTACCATTCAGCTTTCGATGTGCATCGGCGGACTGGTGACGGCCTGGTTCATTGCCGCGAAGTGGAAACGCACCCACGCCATGACTGCCGCCGAGTACATAGGCCGTCGGCTGGGTACCCGGGTACAGCAGTTTTTCACCTACCTGCTGACCTTCGTTACGCTATTCATCATTGGGGGGGTACTCTATCCGGTTGGCAAACTGGTGTACGTCGCTACCCCTTTTTCTCTCGAAACCTGCATCATCGCGCTGGGACTGATGGTGATTCTGTATACCGCGATGGGCGGACTGTGGGCGGTGCTGGTCACAGACGTACTGCAATTCGTGATTCTTTTCGCGGCGGTACTCATCCTCGTACCGCTGGCGCTCGAACGTACCGATGGCTTGGGAACTTTTGTACAAAAGGTACCTACCGATTTTTTCAAAGTTTTCAACGGCGAATACACGCTGGGTTTTACACTGGCTTTTACGCTGTATCATATCATCTACATCGGGGGTAGCTGGGCCTTCGTGCAGCGCTACACCAGCGTCGGGAGTCCGCGCGACTCGAAGAAAGTGGCCTATCTTTTTGCCGCACTATACTCCGTCAGCCCGTTTCTCTGGATGCTGCCGCCCATGATTTTCCGCTCGCTAAAACCCGATCTGACGGGGTTGGAAGCCGAAGGAGCTTACATGCTCATGGCCCAACTCGTGCTACCCGCCGGGCTTGTTGGACTGATGCTGGCCGCGATGGTGTCGGCCACGGCGAGCACGGCCAATACCCTGCTGAATATGCTGGCGGCGGTTTTTACCAACGATATTTATAAAAAACTGATCACTCCCAACGCCAGCGAAACAACTCAGGTACGGGTAGGCCGCAGTATGACGGTCATTTTCGGGTTGGTAGCCATCGGCATCGCCCTGCTGGTACCCCGCATTGGAGGACTGGTCAATCTGGTACTTAGCATTGCCGCCATCACGGCGGGTTCGTTGCTGCTACCTGTCCTGTGGACGCTCTTCTCAAAAAAGCAAAATGCGCAGTCCATTCTGTTGGTTTCGTTGGCGAGTCTTTCGGCGGGGCTGATTTTCAAGTTTCTGACCCCCGCTATTTTCAATTTTTCGCTCAGCCGAGCGGCGGAGATGTCGGTCGGCGTCGGACTACCGCTGGTGCTGCTGGCCTTTTTTGAGTGGATAGTATTCAGAAAAAAAGCTGAGGACGAGCAATTTATGCGCTACCATGAGTGGAATGCGTCCAGAAATCAGATTGTCACGGCGGAGGTGTCCACCGCTACCTCGGCAGCTTCCTCTTCCCAAAATACCTTCGCTCTGCGGGCCATTGCCATCAGTTTCGCGCTGACGGGCCTGAGCATTGCGGGTTTAGGGATTAATGGGGGAAGAGACGTGGGGCTGATTGTAGAAATCGGCCTGGTGATTGTAGCCGTGGGGGCTTGGGTAGGATGGTCGGCGCGCAGGTGAAGCGCTGCCAGTATTCCAAAGGCCATCCGTATTGAAAATTAAGAAAAACGAAAACTACGTACTGACATGCTCACCTCCCATCCCACCACCAAAAGAAAAGCAAAAACCGATACCCTCACCGCCGACCTCGTTGTGGTAGGAGGCGGACTGTCGGGTGTATGCTGCGCCATCACCGCCGCCCGCGCAGGTACCCAGGTCATTCTGGTTCAGGACCGTCCAGTACTGGGCGGCAATGCCTCGTCCGAGGTACGTCTCTGGATTTTAGGTGCGACCTCGCACATGGGCAACAACAACCGCTGGGCGCGCGAAGGCGGCATCATCGACGAATTATTGGTCGAAAATATGTACCGCAACGCCGAAGGAAACCCCCTGATCTTAGATACAATCACGCTGGAAAAAGTCATCAGCGAACCGAATATTACGCTACTACTCAACACGGGAGTTTTTGACCTGGAAAAGGACGCCGCCGACCCGGACAAAATCACCAAAGTCATTGCCTTTTGCTCTCAAAACTCTACCCAGTACGAACTTTCCGCGCCGCTGTTTTGCGACGCTTCGGGCGATGGTATCGTGGGTTTTCTGGCCGGGTCGGCTTTTCGGATGGGCGCGGAATCGAGCGAAGAATTTGGGGAAAAATTCGCGCCTACGGCAGAGTACGGCGAATTGCTGGGGCATTCGATGTATTTTTATTCCAAAGATGTGGGGAAGCCGGTTAAATACGTCGCGCCGAGTTTTGGGCTGGACGTGACCGACAAGGTACCCCGCTTCCGCAGTTTCAACACCCAGGATTTTGGCTGCCGCCTGTGGTGGCTCGAATACGGCGGACGGCTCGACACGGTGCACGATACCGAAACCATTAAATGGGAACTCTGGAAGGTCATTTACGGCGTGTGGGACTACATCAAAAACTCCGGTAAATTTCCCGAAGCCGAAAATCTCACCCTCGAATGGGTAGGTACCATTCCCGGCAAGCGCGAAAGCCGCCGTTTCGAGGGCGATTACATGCTCATTCAGCAGGACATTGTGGAGCAGCGCCCGCACTACGACGACGTAGCCTACGGTGGCTGGAGCATCGACCTCCACCCCGCCGACGGCGTTTTCAGCGAGAAGCCGGGCTGCAATCAGTGGCACAGCAAAGGAATCTACGGCATTCCATACCGCTGCTTTTATTCAAAAAATGTCAAGAATCTCTTTCTGGCCGGGCGCATTATTTCGGCTACGCACGTGGCCTTCGGCTCGTCGCGGGTGATGGCTACCAGTGCCCACGGCGGACAGGCGGTGGGTATGGCGGCAAAAATCTGCGCGGAAAACGGTTGGCTACCCGCTGATCTGGCTCAGGAAGAAAACGTAAAAATTCTGCAAAAAGAATTGCTGAAAACGGGTCAGCACATTCCTAATTTACATTTGCACGATGAAGCTGATTTGGTGCAAAAAGCTGAAATTACAGCATCCAGTACGTTACAATTGACCGAGCTACCCGAAGAGGCCGAGGTCACGCCCATGCAATTCGCTACGGCGCAGATGATTCCGGTTCGGGCAGGAAAAATGCCCCGAATTACAATTCATCCGTACGCCTCGGAGACTACGGATTTGGAACTGGAACTGAGGGTATGTAGCCGAAAAGACAGCCATTCACCCGATGTAATTTTGAATAAAAAAACGATTACTCTAAAGAAAGGAAGAAACTGTATTCCGCTTGATTTCGAGGCAAATTTCAACGAACCTACCTATGCTTTTTTGATATTACAAATGAATGACAACATCCTGCTAAAATACTCCCCGCAGCGCATTACGGGGTTGCTTTCAGTTTTTAACTCCATAAATCCCGCCGTATCAAACTATGGCAAACAGGAACCTACGGAAAACATCGGCGTGGATTTATTTGAGTTCTGGTGCCCACAGCGGCGACCGGGAGGCAAAAATCTGGCTTTTAAAATAGAGAGCGGCATCGCTTGTTTTCAGCCCGAGAACCTCCGAAATGGAGTTCAGCGGCCGACTCATCAGCCCAACGCCTGGGTGGCGGATTTAGAGGATCAGCACCCTGCCCTCACACTCACCTGGCCCGAAGAGCAGTCAATCAGCCGGGTAGAGCTATTCTTTGATACCGATTACGACCATCCTGCCGAAACGGTCTTGATGCACCACTCCGAGAATGTAATGCCTTTTTGTGTCCAGGATTTCCAGATACTTGACGATCAAGGAAATGTGGTATTCGAGAAGGCCCAAAACCATCAGACTCGTACTAGTATCGAGTTTAAAGAACCCTTAACTACCACGAGTCTGACAATGAAATTACGGCATCCCTCCACTACTTCGCCTGCGGCGTTGTTTGAGGTACGCTGTTATGAATAAAACCAACTGATAGCCTGCCTACTTGGTCGTCAGGATGACCTCCGTGCTGGGGTTCATGGTCTGGGCGTCATTCTCGGCGGTAATGAATATACGGTTGGGCTGGTTGGTTTCGGTAGCCGTCATCTGACCCGAAAGTGACTTGTTGAACATACCCGAATTAACGGTAATCTGCCCCAGTTTCTTGACGAGGTCCCGATCGGACTGCATCCAAACGACATATACATCCCGCGAAGGACTCAATTTTTGGGGTTCAGCCAGGTTCATCACGTTTACTGTGATCGCGTAGTTGTTGTTCTTGTCTTTTTTCACTTTAACATCGCCCGAAGCCGCCGGAACCACGGACGAGTCCTGAAAAGTCATCGTGCTGGAACAGGCAGCTAGGGTGAGGGCCACGAAAAAGAAGAAAGCGATGGATTTAAGGATTTTCATAAATAGAGATTTATAAAAGGAGAACGTTTTATTGATGAGTTCCTATTTGCCTAACGAATTGTGCGGCAGAGTTGGCGCTATACTCCTAATTAACAATATCACATACACAATCCGTTCCTTTGCCTTTTGGCAAAATACTACCTAGCGACAAGCGGTTCCCACCAGCGCGTAGTTGTAGGGTGGGCACCAATGGGGTACCTTGTCCCGATGGTAGGAGTGGCGATGAACGCGCCGGTTATATTGGCGCGGTTGAGCCGCTCCACGCTTTCCGTCCAGGGATGTACGGAGAGGTCGAAGGCTCCCCAGTGAATGGGTAGCAGTACTTTTCCTTTCAGGTCGAGAAATGCCTGCATGGTCTGCTCAGGCATCATGTGAATCGCCTCCCACTTCTCGTTATATTGCCCGCACTCCATCATGGCCAAGTCAAACGGCCCGTACCGTTCGCCGATCTGTTTGAAATGCGGCCCGTAACCGCTATCCCCGCTGAAATAGATTTTACTTTTCCTCCCCTGTACCACCCACGAAGCCCAGAGCGTGGTATTTCGGTCGGTGAGTCCCCGGCCCGAAAAGTGACGCGCGGGCGTGGCCGTGAAGGTGATTCCCTCCGCTTGGGCCGATTGCCACCAGTCGAGTTCGGTAATTTTGGTGTTATCCACGCCCCAACGTTCAAGGTGCGCCCCTACCCCCAGCGGCACGTAGAAATGCCCAACCTGCGCATCCAGTTGCTGAATCGAAGGATAATCCAGATGGTCGTAGTGGTCGTGGGAAATGATTACGGCGTCGATGTCGGTGAATTGTGCCAGGTCGATGGGCTTCCGGTAGGTAAAGCGCTGCGCGAAAAAAGGTACGGGCGAGGCCGCCGGGCCGAGCATGGGATCGAGCAGAATGCGCTTGCCTTCCAGTTCCAACAGTGCCGCCGAGTGCCCAAACCAGGTAATGTACGCAAGGCTGTCGGCAGGGGGTATCTTGTCCGCAAAATCGACGGGTAGAGGCTGGTCGGGACGAGTGTTTTTGGCGGTAATAAATTCTTCCATCGTCTCTACCATTTTGCCCGCACTCATATCCATCGAGGTCGGGATCAAATTCACAAACTCGCCATCGCGGTACTCCGGTGATGCTTTCATTCGGGCCAGCCGGGCACCTCCTGCCGCCGCGCCAAACTGCGGGGCGGTATTGACGAAGATGGCAATCCCAGCCACCAGTACCACAACCAGAATCAGGAGGTATTTAAGGAGCTTTTTGAGTGTTTTCAAAATTTGTTCTTTCGTAAATAAAAAATGACGATTCACTCCACCAGCTCTGTCGCAATCTTAGCCGAAAGCAAGCACAAAGGTACCCCACCGCCCGGATGCACGCTGCCGCCTACGAAAAACAAATTGCTGAACTGCCGCGAGAAATTGGCGTGGCGCAGGAATGCCGCAAACCGATTGTTGGAACTATTGCCGTACAAAGCCCCCTGCGAACTCGACGTACGGCTTTCGATCAGGCGCGGGTCGAGGACCTCTTCCGCCTCGATTAACGTCTCAATGTTTCCTCCAAGTTGGCGGCTGAGTTTGGTCAGGATATTTTGCCGAGTTTCGGCGATGAGCGTACCCCAGTCCTGCCCGTCGTTGGCGGGCGCGTTCACCATCACGAACCAGTTTTCGCCACCAGCGGGCGCGTCGGTGGCTTCGTATTTGGCGGTGATATTAATGTACACCGTCGGGTCGTGGTGGATGGTTTTTTGCTGAAAAATATGGTGAAATTCGGTAGTATAATCTTGACTGAAAAAGATATTGTGCAGCCCCAGTTCGGGAAACTGCTTCTTGATGCCCCAGTAAAAAATCAAAGCCGAGCTGGACTTGGGTTGCCGCAAAATCCGCTCCGGTTGCCGGGCGTCGGGTAGCAGTTTGCGGAACGTATTGACCACATCCATGTTGCTGATGACGACATCATACTCCCGCGTTTCGCCTTTCACCTGCACCCCCGAAATCCGCTTTCCCTGGATGAGCAGTTTTTCAACCGGGGCATTATAATGAAAGGTCACGCCCAAATCCTCCGCCAGTTTCACCAAACTATTGGTAATCGACACCATGCCGCCCTTGGGGAAAAAGGCCCCGATGTTGTATTCCAGATGCGGGATAATGTTCATTGTCGCGGGCGTCTGGTAGGGATCGGAACCGTTGTAGGTCGCGTAGCGGTTGAAAAGCTGAATCGCGCGCGGATCGGAAAAACGGGTACTGTTCGCTTTGTTCATGCTCCGAAAAGCGTCCAGCTTGTGCAGATTAAGGTACCCCTTCAGCGCGTCGCGGT
Organism: Cytophagales bacterium; assembly: GCA_038204185.1. Lineage (GTDB taxonomy): Bacteria > Bacteroidota > Bacteroidia > Cytophagales > Spirosomataceae > Salmonirosea. The sequence goes on along the minus strand of JBBRDE010000032.1, from coordinate 2,376 downwards.
TGAAGTAGGTACCTACCTTGTGCAGCGAACGGTGCAGGAATAGTTTTTCGGTCACCTCGTACTTCACGGCGCTATCCCGCAGATGCGTCAGTACCCGTTCGGCGGGTTCGCCGAGGTGCTTTTCAATCGTTTTTGCTAGTTGCTCCGGTTCAGCGTCGGCGGTGAAGCGGGTACCGTCTTCGTAGAAATAGCGACAGGTTTCGGGAAGTTTCTGGTACTCAAAATAGTCCACCGGATTCTTGCCCGCCAGCCGGAAAAGCTCGTCCACCAACTGCGGCAGCGTAAATAGCGACGGCCCGGCGTCGAAGCGGTAGCCGTTGATTTCAAACGACGACAGCTTCCCGCCAGGGTACCCATTCCCTTCAAACACCTCGACCCGGTAGCCTTTCACCGCCAGCCGAATCGCCGAAGCAATCCCCGCAATCCCCGCGCCGACAATGGCAGCTTTCATTTGTGTAATTGTGTAATTGTGTACGGGGCAGCCCGCGCTGTTGTGTAATTGTTGAAGGGAAATTCGGCACTCAGGGGTACTTACTCTTTGTTTCTGAAAAAATTCTGTACCTGTGAACTCCTGTACTTTGTCCCTATGCCACTCTCGACCTTTGTGCCTTTGTGCCTTTGTGCCTTTGCCCCTCCCGTACTTAATAAATTCACTCCCCTCCCCTCAACTTCACGATCAAATCTGTTTTGGTATTGAATAGTGCTCTTTCCAAACCTACGGGGTAGGTGTGCGGATTCACGAAACGCTTGGTGCCCTCGTGCAGTTGGCTGAGTTGATCCTGAACGCGGCGTTTGGTCTCTTCTAATACCGGAATATCGTAGCATTGTTTGCCCGCGCGGAAAATCGGTTGCAACAAATCTTCCGATTCGTAGCGTTCGTTGAACGTGCGCTGGCGCGTAAAATCGTAGGGGTCGATCATCGTGGCTTTTTCACCTGGCTCCGTACGTACATCATACACCATGTCGGCCACAAAGCCTTTCCCGCTGCTGTAACGCCGCACCTGCTGGATACCCGGCGTGGAAGTCTTGATGGTTTGCTCCGAGAGTTTTACTTTGTTTTCCCACTCACCTTTTTCGTTTTTCAGGGCAGCCAGTTTGTACACGCCGCCCAGCGCGGGCTGATCGTAGGCAGTAACGAGCTTAGTACCTACCCCCCACACGTTGATTTTCGCGCCCTGCTGTTTCAGGCTCTCCATGATGTGTTCGTCCAGGTCGTTGCTGGCGACGATGGATGTTTTCTCAAATCCGGCGGCATCCAGTAGTTTGCGTGCCTCGATGCTGAGGTAAGCCAAATCGCCCGAGTCCAGCCGGATGCCGCCCAGGTCGTGGCCGCGCGCGCGCAGTTGCTGACCTACGATGATGGCATTCTTTACCCCTTGAATCGTATCGTACGTATCTACCAGCAGCGTGACATTGTTGGGTAGGTACTTCGCGTAGGTTTCAAACGATTCCAGCTCCGAGTCGAACGACATGACCCAGCTGTGGGCATGGGTACCTTTAACGGGGATACCGTAGAGTTTGCCGGCCAGTACATTGGAGGTAGCGTCGAAACCGCCAATGTAGGCTGCGCGGCTGGCCGTCATGCCGCCATCAGGGCCCTGGGCGCGGCGCAGACCGAATTCCAGCAGCGCGTCATCGGGCGCGACGAGCCGCATCCGGGCGGCTTTGGTGGCGATGAGGGTCTGGAAATTGATGAGGTTCAGCAAGGGTGTTTCCAGCAACTGGCATTGCAGAATCGGTCCTGTGATGCGCAGTAGCGGCTCGTTGGGGAACACGACGGTACCTTCGGGAATGGCCTCCACGTCGCATTTGAATTCCATCGTCCGCAGGTAATCCAGGAAGTCTGCTTCGAAAAGCGGCTTGTCGTCGCTGCCCGTCAGGGTACGGAGGTACTTCAAATCTTTTTTGGAAAGACCGTATTCATTGAGGTAGCTGATGGCACTGCTCAGTCCGCAGGCTACCGTGAAGCCCCCACCGAAGGGGTGCTTTCTGAAATATAGGTTAAACACGGCCTGCTGCTCGGCTTTGCCCGATTTCCAGTAGCCATAGGCCATCGTAAGTTGGTACAAGTCTGTGAGCAGGCTCAGCGAGGTATGATAAAGGCGGTTGATCAAGGTAATGGAAAGTTGAAAATGGAAAATTAGCTCACTCCCTTATGTGAACGAAAAACCGAGGATGCATGAGTATTAGCATTGCGAGTCCAATGTATCATTTTCAACTTTCAACTTTCCATTTTTATTCCCTTTCGGGTGATAGAGTCATAAACTAGGGACTAGTGATTCAATGTATTCCAAAATGTTGATGATCTGCTCTTTTGTGAGTATTTTCTGGTCATCGCATAGTTCTTTGATACATGTTTCAAAATCAGGCAAGCTC
>JBBRDE010000031.1:0-28196 GCA_038204185.1 Cytophagales bacterium | reverse complement strand
GTCGGAATTATCCACTGTGTAAATCCCGTGCCTAGGGGTATTGAGGCCACTCATCAGGCAGGCCCGGCTGGGAGCGCAGTTAGCGGCCGCCGCGTAGGCATTGGTGAATACCATCCCCTCCCCCGCCAGCCGGTCCAGGTTTGGGGTTTCGTAATACTCGCTACCCATAAAACCCACATCCTTCCACCCCAGGTCGTCCACGTTGATAAGGACAATGTTGGGCGGGCGTTGCTCCTGGGTGGGGCGCAGGCCTACGATAACCAGGCCATGGCCTAGCGCCAGCAGCAGGACAATCCTTTTTTTTAGACGGACTTTATAAAAGAAGGCTGTTAGCGAGGAATGCATTTCAGATTGACTAGCTGTGAAAAAAGAAGGTACTCACTTACACATAATCCATCAGTGCTGCCTAGGGAAGGCCGGGCATTTGGTTCAGCACGGCTTTCAGCCGCTTGTGAACAGCCTGTTCCTGGCGCGACAGGGACTCGCCCTGTAACGGGTGCCGCTCCAGCACATCTTTCTCTATGTCAAAGAAGCGACCATCGGAGTACAGTTTGTGTTTTTGGTTACGCGCAAATACTCCATTCGCAAATTTTCCCCATTCGGGCTTATAATACATGTAGATGTATTCCTTACCCTTGCCTGGTTTCCCTACCACCTGGGGCAAAAAACTTTGTCCGTCTATTATTTTGCCATCCGGAATAGGAAGACCCGCCGCTTCGGCCAAGGTGGGGTAAAAATCACTAAAATCTACCAGGTTTTTATTGACAGCCCCCTTTGGGGTTTTTCCCTTCCAGTAGGCGATCAACGGCACCCGGGTGCCCGCGTCAGTCATATTCCCCTTGTCGCCCTTGATCACGCGTCCGTCCTTCATTCGGGACAAGATGCCGACATTGGTGCCATTGTCGCCCGTGAACAGGACCAGGGTATTTTCGGCCAGCCCCTCCTGCTCAAGCTTGTTCAGGATCTTTCCCACCAGCTTATCGCTGTAGGCCACCATGTCTTTGAAATAGGTCGTGTCCTCCCGGTAGCGCAGGGCGGGGTTCTCCCAATCTTTACTGTCGGGTGTGGGTACGAAGGGGTCGTGCACCAGGTTCATGGTGTAGTAGGCGAAAAAGGGTCCGCCTTTTTTCCGACCGATAAAATCCACGACGTAGTCGCTGAAAATGTCGGGGCCGTACTGATCCTTGTTTCTTACCAACTCCCGCCCGTTTTGCACCACCAACGGGTTTGCATATCGTTCACCCACATTTTTTTCTTTGTCCACCTGCCACAGGCAGTATTCGTCAAATCCAAACTGATTGGGACGGCTCATGTCGTCCCACCCGGGCAGTTTGCCTCCGGAAATACCGTTTAGTTGCCATTTTCCGGCAATACAGGTGGAGTAACCGGCATGCTTTAACAGATTGCCGAAGGTTTTTTCTTTGGGGTCCAGGTAACCAAATGCCGTATAGTTGCGGAAGTTGTACTTGCCGGTCATGAGCTGCACCCGGGAGGGGGTGCAAAGGGGCTGGGCGTAACAGTGCTCAAAACGCACCCCGCTGGCCGCCAGGCGGTCCAGGTTTGGAGTGGTGTAAGAGGCGCTGCCGTAGCTTCCCAGGCACTCGTACCCCATGTCATCCGCCATAATCAGCACTATATTGGGCTTCTGACTGGTAGGTTTATCGGGTACGCGGTTGAATGGATAAGCAGCCAGCATGAACAGCGCAATTACTGGCACGAAAATGAGTTTAAGCCCCATGATTGTCTTTGTTGAATTTAAAACATGTAAGACTTTACAGATGACTAAAATGAACAGAGAGCCTTCCCCTGGCCCGGAGATAAGCAGATGGTGGGTAGGAGGCGCTGGTACACCAAGCCTCCTATAACTTCTCCATACTGCAGGTCATTACTTTGAGGGCAACGCCCTCTAACCACCGACGCTACTTGTATCCCTGATTCTGAGTAAGAGCCGAATTCAAAACAATCTCGTCGGCAGGAACCGGAAGCAAGTTCTTGTGCGGAGCGTAAAACTGGAGCGTGGTTTTAAGGTTGCTGAGATGGTTCTTGTGAGAGCCGCCTTGTTTCACCTCCAGATCCAGCCGGTCTTTCAGGGCCTTTTCGAGATCATTCCATCTCAACAAATCCATTTTCCGGTGAGTACCCTCCCCTAACAGTTCCCAGGAGCGTTCCATTTTGATGGCATCACGCAACTGTTGTTGGGTTAGGCTTTGAAGACCTTCCAAACCGGCCCGCTTCCGAACCTGGTTAATGGACCGGTAGGCCAGTTCCGTCGGACCTTTCAGCTCATTTTCGGCTTCGGCCAAATCCAGTAAAACATCTGCAAAACGAAAAAACCAATAGTTTAACCCTGAGTTCCCCCGGGCGTCATTAGGCCTCCATTGCTTTACTATGTAATTGTAAAACAAGGGGGTGCCGTTTTCAAGCTTGTTGTAAATATTTGACTTTCTTCTCAAATCATTCGTGGCGAAGGTTCTTTCAAAGCTTCTAAAAACGGTATAGTTGTTGAACCCATCGAAATGACTTGGCAAAGGGCCACCGGCAGAATTCTCATCCTGAGCCCTGGGCTGGAACTTTGAGTTGCGGTCAGTAGGAAACTCGTTAAAAATATAGTCAAACTGAAAAATTATTTCTTCGTTGAACTCATTGTCCGGGCGGAAAATATCTTCGTATTTCGGCAAAAGGCGGTGTCCCGAGTTATTCACAATATCCTGGGCAGTAGCTACGGCATTCTGATAATCCTTCATCCATAGGTATATCTTCAGCTTCAGGTTTTTTGCCGCCCATTGGGTGGCTCTTTGGGGAAAGTCCTTCCTGGGCTTTGTGGGCAGGTTCTTCTCGTGCTCAATCAAATCCTTGATAATATTTTGCCTGATTTGACCTACGGGCGTTCGCCCCATATTCGCATTCTTTTCGAAGCCTGCTGCGCCCGCCGTCGGTTCAGTAATGTAAGGAACATCCCCAAACAGGGTGCTCAGGTAGAAATAGGTAAAGGCCCTCAGATACACGGCCTCGGCTATAAACTCGTTTTTGGTCTGTTGGCTTAGGCTTGATTCGGAAACCTTGCTGATCAATACGTTCGCATCGTTCACCGCCATGTAGAGCCTGCGCCAAATCGCTCTCACATCGGGGGCGCCTTCGTCCCATCGGTACGCCCAAAAAATCCGTCCGCCCAAAGCTCTGGAAGGAGTGGTCAGGTCATTAGTGAGTCCAAAATAATCATCAATGGAATACCCAAACGCATTGTCGTGCATTAGATGAAAATAAATCCCCGTAAGGGCAGCCACATTATCGGCTTCCGTTCGGTAGAACCGGTCCGGGTCGATCAGGTTCCTGGGTTCTTCATCCAGGAAAGATTCGCAGCTCAGCAGAAGAAACAGGGATGAAAGGAGTGCTATACAGGTTATCTTTTTCATGTTCGTCATTTAAATTTTGTCCTAAAATTTAAGGTCTAACCCCATCATCATGATTCTGGAATAGGGGTATCCGAAATTGTAATACCCTCTCAGGCGGTCGTTGGTGCCGAAAGAACTTGCTTCGGGATCATCCCCCGTAAATCCTCTTGAAATAATCTGAAAAACGTTGGTGCCCGACACGAATACCCGGAGTGATTTGAACGGCAGGTTCAAATCAGACATGGGAAGAGTATAGGCTAGCTCCAGATTCCGCAAGCGGAGGAAAGATCCGTCCTCCACGTTAAAATCATTCGAAGATTGGGCATTGAGCGCCTGCGAGGCAGGAATGGTTGCGGTTGGGTTTTCTGGAGACCAGGCTTGGCTGAAAATTTTATAGGGATTCCTTTCCTGAGCCCTAACCATGGTCGTTTTGGGCAGATTGTAAACATCATTTCCGTAGGTGAACTGAAAAAAAGCGGAAAGCTGAAAGCTTTTGTACCGGAATGAATTTTGCAACCCACCAAAAAAGTCGGGATTGGAATTGCCAATGATGGCCAGATCCTGATTTACGCTGATCGTCCCGTCCCCGTTTTGGTCGACAAACCGAAATTCTCCGGGTGTGTAGCGGTTCGTGAATTTATCCTGGTCAACCTGCTCCTGGCTCTGGTAGATTCCGTTGGTCTGGAAGCCGGTAAATATCCCAAGTGGCTGGCCTACGATGAGTTGTCCGGTAGGGCCCACCACTAGGTTACCGCCCGTATGGGTGTTGATCCGATCCGCTCCTCCCAGATCAAGAATTTTGTTCTTGTAGGTTGAAACGTTTAGAGTCACATTCCAGTCAAAATCTTTCTTATCCAACAAAATGGCATTCATGCTCAAATCGACCCCTCTGGTTTGGAGCGAACCAATGTTCTCCAGGCGGTTGATGAACCCGGTTTGACTCGGGATTTCTTTGGTGAAAAGTAAATCCCTGGTCTTGCTGTAGTAGAGGTCTACTTCGAAACCCAGCCGCCCTTTCAAAACACTCCCTTCCAAACCCATATCATACTGACTGGTTGTTTCCCACCTCAGATCATCATTGGCCAGGGTATTGTTGGTGACGCCAACATCTCTTACCCCTCTTCCCAACGAGCCAAAAACGGGGCTTAAACCCTGATACCGCTGAAAGGATCCGATACCGTTGGAGTTGCCGGATTTACCATAGCTCATTCTCAGCTTAAGTAAGTCGAACACGGCTAGTTCCTTGATGAAGTCTTCTTCGGAAAGCCGCCATCCCAATGCCACGGCGGGGAAGAAGGCATAACGGTTATTGTTGCCGAACTTGGATGAGGCATCCTGCCTGGCTGTCAGGGTAAGTAAATATTTGTCTTTGAGCACGTAATTGGCTCTGCCGATAAAGGAAAGCAGGCTAAAGGCATCATAGGTCACATTTATATTGGTATACTCTGGAGAGGACAAACCCAAACCGTACACAGACAATAAATCCGATAATGCCCGGCTTGAGGAGGTAACATTTCCATCCCTCTGTTCCCGTTGGGCGGTAATGCCCCCCAAAACATTGAACCGGTGGTTTTCATTTAACGCAACATCATAGGTGAGGGTGTGTTCCGTTAGTAAAGAGATGTGGGAGTTGGTGCTGACCTCGCCGGATCCCGGGAGATTATTGACGCGGTTTAGCGGAAGCTGGGAGGAGATAAACTCTTCCGCTCTCCCGTCGCTCCGGTTAAACCCGAAGGTACTTCGCCAGTGGAGGTTGTCGCTCAGATTCAGTTGAATATACGTATTGTTCAGGATTTGGTTCTGACCGTTCTTTTGATGAACAAACTCATTTCTGGCCACCGGATTATTGAAATTACGGAAAGTCAAGTCCTGGAGAATGGTATAACTCCCGTCTGGCTGCCTTACGGGCAGGGTAGGTTGCGTGGACATGAGGCTTTCCCAGCTAAACTTAGCCGGGACATCGCGGATACTGGAAAAATTAAGGTTAGTGCCTATTTCGAAGAATTTGCTGAACTTATGGCTCAGATTGAGCCGCATCACGCCTCTCTGGTAATTATTCCCGATTAATATTCCGGCTTGCTTAAAATAATTGCCCGATAAATAGAACTTCGTTTTTTTATCCCCCCCACTCACCGACAACTGGGCCCGGTACATGGGAGCTGTCCTGCTCAGCTCATCCAGCCAATCCGTCCCGTTGTTTATTCTCTGACGGTCTGCATCCTTGAACGCAATAGGGTTTCCTAGCCTGAGCTCTCCCTGGTTCGCAAAACTTATGTATTCCTGGGCACTCAATATGGGTGCTTTCCGGGCTATCTGCTGTACCCCATAGGAGGTGGAGAAGCCGATCTCCGTTTGGCCCGCCGATCCTTTTTTCGTTGTGACTAGAATCACTCCATTTGACCCCCTGGCTCCATAGATAGCGGCAGATGAAGCATCTTTAAGCACATCGATGGATTGAATGTCCTCTGGATTGATGGCCGTCACTACCGATCGGTCACTGATAAAGCCATCCACTACAAAAAGGGGCTCATTACCGGCGTTGATAGATTTCCCCCCCCTAACCCGGATGGTGGATTGAGCCCCGGGCCTGCCGTCAACCGACGTCACAAATACCCCTGAAGCCTGTCCCTGTAAGGCCTGGTCCACGTTGGGTACAGGGGTTATGGCGATTTTTTCTCCTTCGATTTTGGAGATGGAGCCAGTCAAATCGCTTTTTCTTTGGGTGCCATACCCTACGACAACAACTTCATCCAGGGACTTATTCTCGGACTTCAACTGCACATCAATGGTTGTTCGGTTCCCAATTAGCACCTCTTGTGTCTGGTATCCCACGAAGCTAAACACCAACACTTCTGAATTATCGGGTACAGTCAGTTTGAAGCGGCCCTGGCTGTCGGTCGTAGTGCCCCGCTGCGTACCCTTTACCACCACGCTTACACCTGGCAGTCCCTCCCGGGTTTCATCATTCACTTGGCCCGATATTGTGCGCTCCTCGATCAGAATGCCCGGCAATACCCTGGAAAGCGGCACAGATACTCCGGCGCGCGCTGACAAGCCGGAAAGGGGATAGGGCGTCGGTGAGGGCACATTACCAGTAGGGGGGAAGGCTTTGCCAGCCAGGATAATGTAAGCACCATTTGTGACCTGCTGGAAGTGCAGGGGCAACGAAGTTAGCAATCGATCAAGTGCCTGTTCAATGCCGTTGTCGTTACTGAACTGACTGGCGGATACCTGGATACCTTCGAGCAGTTTTTCCTCAAAAAGGATATCCACGCGGTATTGTTGGCCCAGCTTCGTGATCGCTTCACGCATCGACATCCCGCCCCTTATAGGTGTTGTCTCCGTCCGGGCAATTGTTCGGGGAGAATCGGTCTGGTTGCGGGCAATGAGTTGGGCGTGAAGCGGGGGAGTACTGGAAAGGCTGCTGGCGAGCAGTAGTAGGATAGATATTGGTTTTATCATTTTGAAAGGTGGATTTAGGATAGGAAGAAGTTAGTTGGCATTGACTGACAGACTATACCGATGCCGCCCGGTTTGGCTGACACGGGCATTCAGCATTAGGGCAACGACACTCAGCAATTCGGAAGCGGACTGTGCCCGGAATGTTCCACCCACTCTCCGCTGGGCAAGGGATGTATCGGCAATGTCGACCTTCACCCCGAATTGCTCGGCTACCTTATCCGCGACCTCGGTCAGGGGTGTGTTTTCAAAAATAAACCGATGGTCTTTCCAAGCGGTGTGAGGATCCATCCGCTGCCGGTGGTGCAGGGTAACCCGCCCTTCACGCGGGAGAGCGACCACGTCTCCTGGCTTAATGGTGAGTGGTTTCTGCAGGCCCTTTTTACTGTTCCGTAGTTGGACGCTACCCTGAGTCAGTGCAACCTTGCTCCCCCATTGCCGACTGTAGACAACAAATTCAGTACCCAGCACCCGGATGGCCAGGTTGTCCGGAGTATAAACCAGGAAGGGCTGGTCACTCTGAAGGTGGCGCACGGAGAATTCGGCTTCGCCAGTCAGCCATACCTCCCTGTTACGGGTAAACCGCCATCGCGACAGGCGGAGGCTTGTGTTAGCGTTTAGCGTCACCCGGCTCCCATCAGGCAGAGTCAGGGTTCGTAATTCTCCAAAAGCCGTGTGGTGTCGGACGTAAAGCAGTGGTTCACGAAGGAGCCATGCCCCACCCGTCAGCAGGGTCAGGGACACCGAGGCAACCAGCAGCAACCGCCCCCAAACCGACCGGGAAACAGGCGGGCTGCCCAGGTCGATGCCTGACACGGGCTGCCGCAGCGACCGCCTGAAAGCCGAAGCCGTATCAGGGATGAATTGTGGATTGGCGCGTTCCCACTCGTCGAGGCATTCGTAGTACTGCTCTACGTTGGCCGGATGCTGAAGCCAATCGGCTAGCAAGCTTCGTTGTAACGGGGTCGTCCGTCCGTCGAATGATTTAAGGATTAAGTCTTTCGTTACCATCGGGATCAGATGTTTTGTTGCGTGACCGTGACGAAGAACCGGAAAAAGGCAGTGGCTCCTTGCACAGTCAGTCCGAAGCATAGTAATCCAGCCACTGTCAGCAAATCGTTTTGGCGCAACACCTGTCGCAGCAGGGCCAGAGTCTTGGTGATATGACCTTCCACGGTCTTGATCGACAATCCCAATTCCTCGGCGATCTGCTTATTCCTCTTACCCTCAAACCGGCTCATTACGAACACTCGCTGACCCTGAGAAGTAGTGGATTGAATGGTCTCGTTGATTTTGATCTGCAGCTCGTTGAATTGCAGCAATAGAAGCGGGGTCAGATTGTCGGCTACCGGTTCTGCATTGAGTGAGGCATTGATGGTTGATTGCTGGCCAAACTCTTTCCGCAGATGGGTGAACGCCCGGTGCCGCACCATGGTGAACAGATACGCCCGGAATGAAGTCGTCACCGTGAGGTCAAGTCGATTTTGCCAGAACTGGGCAAACGTATCGACCACAATGTCCTCCGCTAACTGCCGATCATAGACAAACCGGGCAGCATGGCTGCACATCGGTTTATAATAGCGGTTGAATATCAACTCATAGCCTTTTATGGGGCTTTGCGAGAAGGCCCTGCGGATCAGCAATTCTGAATCAGTAATTAACGGTCCTAATATTTCATTCCCCGAAAGCGGAAGGGGGGATTGCTGAAAGTCGTCAGCCGTCAATGATTCCGGATGGGTGTTGGGCATACCTGAGACTGTTTATTATGCATTCATTACCCAGTAGAGTGATAAAAGACCGAGATACCCTTGTTATATTTAATTATTTTTTTGACTTTTTTTGATACTACATTCGATTTTGGTTCTTAATCGACTGTTTATCATAGTTTTATGCAATCAGTAATTTACCCGGTTGTCAGTCAAAGTCCTTTGGACAACAAGAATTTTCAGTCTTATTTTATAATCAGCAGGCAGCAAAGGCTAGATTCGGACTACCTCGAAAAAACCTTTAACCGTTTTTAAAAGAACTATCAGCCCTCACAGGCCTAAGAAGATCCCCATTCTGCTCTGGGCGATTTCTAAGGCTCGCAACGGCGGCTTGTGCCGCTGCCTGACTGTTCCTTAAATTCACTCTTTGTGCGCGGGTTGCCAGGGAAATTATTCCGCTCAATGGATAAACATGACTCGTCGTGTTCGCAAATCCGTGCCTTTGCAAACAACAAATTGAAGCAAGAGGAAAAGGATTTGAGTGTGATACGGGACGGACTGACGATGTTTCGGTCAATCTATCGTTTGATTGATACGTTTTCCGGAATGTTGGTAGCTACCCGGTAGCGATCGGACCTATCTTACTAATCAACGTCGGTCTCAAACACCACAAATCAAGAGTATTGAACACTGTATCATTGTTTAGCCTGTCCGGGCTGGCGACGGTTGGTGCCCGGACGCTGTTGTAAATCATCACCCAAATCAGATCGGGCTTCATCAGCCAGCTTTTGGAGTTCCGCCACCCGTTCGGGTTGCTGCTCAAGTATGTTGTATCGTTCGCCGGGATCGCGTCGCAGGTCGTAAAGAGCTATTGGGAACTGATGGTTTTCATCCGTGGCACCCGGTTTACCATCCTGACCCGGCGCAAACCCTTCATATGTTCGGCCCTTATGGGCAAATATTAATTTCCAGTCACCCTGACGAACAGCTTCAAGGCTGTTTTTTTTATAGTAATAATAAAAGTGCTCTCGGGGGGTTAGCGTATTATCGCCTTTCAGTAGGCTGACCCATTCAATTCCATCAATTTGCTTTTTAGGCAATCTTGCTCCGCATATTCTGGCCACTGTCGGCAGAACATCCATCGTTGTCAGAAGCTTGTTGCTGACCCTGCCAGCGGGTACCACCCCTGGCCAACGGATGATGCAAGGTACGCGGTTACCTCCTTCAAACGTAGTCGCTTTCCCTTCCCGAAGGCCGCCCGTTGATCCGGCGTGTTCGCCATAATTGAACCAGGGGCCATTGTCGCTTATAAAAATCACCATGGTATTCTTGTCAATACCCTGCTTTTTAAGTTCATCCATCACCTGTCCGATGGATGCGTCCAGTTCGGTCAGCACATCGCCGAAAATACCCCGCTTGCTTTTGCCCCGAAACGCAGCCGAAGTCGCAAGGGGTACGTGGGGTAATGGATGGGGGATATACAGAAAGAAAGGCTTGTTTTTGTTCCGCCGGATGAACGAAAGAGCTTTGGCAGTAATGGTTGAGGTAATCTGTCCGGCATCGGTCAGATTCTTGATTTCTTGCTTCTTCTCATTTCCCTCAATCCAATGTAGCGGAGGAAATTTGGCGGTCGGATGCAGCGGCCACATATCGTGGGAGTATGGAACACCGTAGTACTCATCGAAGCCTTGCTGGAGCGGCAAAAACTCCTTCCTGTCGCCCAAATGCCATTTTCCGAAGATGCCGGTCGCATAACCCCGTTCCTTCAATAACTCGGCCAGAGTCTCCTCGTCGGGGTTTAACCCAATGGGAGAATTGGGGCCGAGCGCACCTGACATACCAATCCGGTTCGGGTAGCAACCCGTCATCAGGGCCGCCCGTGACGCGCTGCAAATGGCCTGCGCAGCTAAAAAATTAGTAAAGCGTGACCCTTCGGCTGCCATACGGTCGAGGTTCGGGGTCGTGTAATCCAACGCACCGGTCGATGACAGGTCGCCGTAGCCCAGATCATCCATGAAAAACAAGACGACATTGGGAGGGGAAGGCGCGGGCCGCTGAATCTGGGCACTTACCAAGAGCCCCAAGCCTACCAGCATACCTGCTCCAAATAAGGGTTTAAAAGAAAATGTAACGCCAACTCTCATAAAGTATCAATTGTTAAGAAAATCTGGATAGCTTCCTCTGCTAAGGAGGCCACTAGGCTGGGCCCGCTTAATCTGGGTTCGGCCATTTATTTAGAACCAGCCTGGATTCTGTTTCAGGTTTGCATTGAACTGTATCTGATTACTTGGCACTGGCCACAGGTAGTCCCGGGCTTTATCGAAGCTGCGCTGACGGATGGATTGATTCAGGTAATTGAAAACAGGTTGGTTATTTTCAATCTCAATGGTCTTCCAGCGCTTTGCATCGCTATAGTATAAACCCTCGAAAGCGAGTTCAACCCGGCGTTCACGTCGTATCTGACTACGCATTTCTGACTGGGTAAGACCTGCGGGAATGTCAGGCATATTGACCGACGGCCTGCGTCTGATCGTATTAATAGCACTATATACACTGGCATCCGGTCCGACCGCTTCATTTTGGGCTTCCGCGTAAGTAAGCAGAACCTCCGCATAGCGTATGAAAATGAGATTGATCTCGTTTCTATTTTGGGCAGGCGCCGGCTGCGCATCCTCGTCGGTGAAATTCGTGTATTTTTTCAGGCCGAAGCCGGTGGTTGGCACATTATTGGGAATCGTTACCCGGCCGTTGAATTTATACCCCACGGTATACATGGTCTGAAGCAGACGGGGGTCACGGTTATCGTACGGCTTCAGCGGATTGTAAAGGGACGATTCTTCTTTGGTCTTCCCGTCCGTCATCAGATAGACATCGGCCAGATTGCGGGTAGGGGCCGGGCGGTTGAGCACGTAACTAACATAGTCCAGACTGTGCGAAAAGCGCGGCAACTGATACTCCACATTGAATATAACCTCTGCATTGCGCTCATTCGCCAGCAGAAATAGATTCCGGTAGCTGGGGAATAAAGAGTACGTTTTGCTGTCGATTATCGTTTTGGCAGCTGTCGCGGCTTCGGCCCATCTGCCATTATAAAGCAGTACCCGCGCCTTCAAGGCCAGGGCGGCACCTTTGGTAACACGGCCAAGGTCGTTTGCTGCACTGTACCTATCCGGAAGAGCGGGAATAGCCTCGTCAAGGTCTTTAATGATTTGGGCCAGTACCTCCTCTTTTGAGTTGCGGGGCAGAGCCGCTTGCGTAGCCAGGTCGGGCTGATCGACGATCAGGGGTACACCGCCGTAGACATCAACCAGCCCCTGGTAGTAGAAGGCACGGAGAAATTTAGCCTCGCCGGTGGTGCGGTTCCTCAGGGCGTCGGGCATATTGGGGATACCGTCAATTTTCGCTAAAAAAGTATTCGTTCTGCCAATGCCTCGATACGCCTGTACCCAACGACTGGCTATCAGGTCGGTTATGGGCGTATGCACCCCCCGGGCTATGAGATCCGTACCGTTCGATTCGTTATAGGCCAGGGCATTTGCGGTAATCAAATCAGTTTCGTAAAACCAGTTCTGGCAGTCAAATAAGGTATTGTAGCATCCTGACAAGCCGGCCAGCGCGTCGGCCTGCGTGTTCCAGAAGGTAACCTCGCTGTACTGGTCCTGTGGGTTGACAATCAGATCATTTGTACAACTGCTCTGAAAATAAATCAGAAGTGTAAAAGTGAACAGTGCTGTGATGGATTTTCTCATGGGTGTAGGCTTAAAACGTTAGGTTGATGCCAGCAGTGAAGGTTTTTACCGTTGGAAACTCATAGAAATTGGTCCCGTTGAGATTTTTCTCGGGATCAAATCCTTTAAGCGGCGTAAACGTCAGCAGGTTCTGGCCGTTGACAAACAGCTTGGATTTCTTGATACCAACCTTATTTAACCACTCACTGGGCAAATCATAGGTGAGCTGAACATTCTTCATACGTAAATAGGCGGCGTTTTTAAGCCAAAAATTTGAATCACGATAGTTTTCTGCCGTGCTCCCCTCGTAGGTCGTTATGATGGGCAGCGTCGCATTGGGATTGTCGGGGGTCCAGGCATCGGTGAGCCATTCTTTGGTAACTGACGTGCCAAACCAGAAAGGCATAGCGCCAATTCTTTCGGTGAAGGTATAAACCCTGCCAATTCCCTGAAAAAAAGCACTAACTGAAAAGCGTTTGTAGCTAAGGTTAGTGTTAAACTGGTAAGTCAGTTTGGGTATGTTCGATCCCTGAATGACCCGGTCTGACTCGGCAATGTTATTGTCCCCGTTGACGTCTTGATATTTCAAATAGCCGGGTTTGGTATTGGAATTCTGCACCGGACTGCCATCAATTTCCTGCTGGTTCTGGAATATTCCAATAGTATTGAGCAGATAGTAGGAATTGATGGGTGAACCCTCCGTTATGATCGTACGATTACCGTAGATGATGCTGCCTCTCAAATCGACTACTTTATTTTTAACATACGTGATCCCACCCGTCACGTTTACCTTGAACGCACTGATATTTTGCGTAAAGCCACCGCTTAGCTCAATCCCCGTGTTG
The DNA here is from genome assembly GCA_038204185.1 of Cytophagales bacterium. Classification (GTDB taxonomy): domain Bacteria; phylum Bacteroidota; class Bacteroidia; order Cytophagales; family Spirosomataceae; genus Salmonirosea. The sequence continues at coordinate 15,066 of JBBRDE010000031.1, read as the reverse complement.
TCGACGGTACCAATGTTTTGTATCGGCCCCCCCAACGAACCTACCTGCGCTGGAATGGGTACGGTACTCAGAATATCGGTCGTACGCTTTTTGAAAAATTCTGCCGTGAAGGTAACCTTGTTCTGAAACAGGCCGACATCGAGCCCTATGTTACTCACGGTGGTGGTCTCCCAGGTTATCGTTGGGTCATTGTAAGCATTTACCGCTGCCCCGGACGAAATGCTGCTACCAAACGGATAATCTTCACCAAGTGCCACCAGATTGACATACCTGAAAAGGCCGATATTCTGGTTGCCTAATTGGCCGATGGATGTCCGCAGTTTTAGTTCGCCAATCCAGGGAATATTTTTTATAAAATCCTCTTCACTAAGACGCCACCCCAACGAAACGGAAGGGAAAAATCCCCACTGTCGGCCTGGAGCGAAACGGGACGAGCCGTCGTACCTGAAATTAGCTTCCGCGATATATTTTTCGTTAAAAATGTAATTCAGACGCCCGAAGAAAGACTGGATTCGAGACTCGGAAGAGGTGCCCCCTACCGCCGGGTTAGCGGAACCGGCGTTCAGTTCCTGGAGCGTATTACCAAGATAGCCTTCATTACGGGCGTAAAAATTTCGGTTGCTAAATGTTTCGCGGCTATATCCCGCCAATGCTTTCAAGCTGTGTCTCGCGCCAATAAGCCCTTCCCATGTAAGCGTATTGAACAATGTAGTGTTGAGCGCGCCGGAATTGGTTTGCCGGGTACCCCGGTTGCCCTGCCCATCGAAAGGAATGAGTTGCGGATCGCCGTTTTTTACCTGGTACGTATACACCTCCGGCACAAACTGAGCCGTGAGGTTGTCAGCTTTGTTTATTGCGCCATTAATTTTGAAGTCGATATTAAGGGGAAGCTTATACTCCGCGAAAATATTAACCAGCAGTTGCTGGAGAGTCGTGTTGTTTTTCCCCTCGTGGGCCAGTGCCAGCGGATTGCGGAATACATTGTGGCCCGGGGTTCGGATGAACGTGTTGGCGTAACTGCCATCCGGCAGGTAAGTGGGATGGAAAGCCTGTGCTTTAAAAGTCATTTCCATCAGGTTACCTACGCCCGCCACTGGCTCGTCAATGTCTTTGTAGGAAGCATTAACCAAGGCACCAATCTTCAGGCGTTTACTTACTTGGGCTACGGTATTGTAATTGAGGGAATAATTTTTTGAACTGGTACCAAGTAGTACACCTTCCTGGGTAAGGTAGCGCAGTGATAGGGAGTAGGTGAGTTTGTCGGTACCAGCCGAAAAGCGAATATCGTGGTTTTGGATATTCCCCGGCCTGAACATGATGTCGTACCAATCATTGTTGGGATATATCTTGGGGTCGGTCAGGACTCCTTTTTTGTACTCTTCGATCAGCGCATCCGAGTAATCGACGGTTGTACGACCTTCATTTCGTTGGGCTAGGTTCCGAAATTGCAGGAATTGCACGGGATCCTTCACGAAATCAGGCAAATAGTTTACGTACTGGTTACCCATGTAGTAGTTGTAGTCCACAGTGAATTTGCCTTTTTTACCCTCCTTTGTGGTGATGAGCACTACCCCGTTTGCCGCACGAGATCCATATATGGAAGCTGAAGCGGCATCTTTCAGGACCGAGATGCTCTCGATATCGGCTGGGTTTACGTTTTCCAGCGGAAACTCGATACCATTCACCAGCACCAACGGGTTGCTATTATTCAATGTACCCACGCCACGAATCCGAATCGTAGCGACATCGCGGCCGGGTTGTCCACCGGGCTGGTTGACGTAAACCCCTTCAACGCCTTGTAGCAACTGTGACGAATTGGTTATCGGGGCATTTTCCTGCTTATTCATGTCTACGGTCGATATGGCTCCGGTAAGGTTCACCTTTTTCTGCACGCCATATCCAATGACGACCACTTCATCCAGCGAATTATTACTCGCCAGCAACTGTACGTCTATCACTGAACGATTGCCGGTGGATATTTCCTGTGACAGAAAGCCGACGTAGGAAAAAACCAGCACTGTACTGTCATCGGGTACCGTAATAGAATAGGTTCCATTAACGTCTGTTACAGTCCCTCTGGTAGTTCCCTTAACCACTACGCTTACGCCGGGTAACCCTTCGGTGGTACCACCGTCGGTCACGCGCCCCGACATGGTCTTATCCAGGGGGATTTCACTTTGAGGGCCCGATTCCCTGCTGCCAGCAGAAGACAAAGGCTGACTCAGAGGTGTCGATTTTGATTTGCGTTTATCACGATCGTTCTCTTTTGTGACGACTTGGGGCTGAATGACAAAAGTGTGGGCATCGATGGCCTGGCACCGCAGATGAGCCGGACTCAGCAACGCATTAAGACGTTCGGCTATTTGTCCTTCGTAATCGGCTAAGGCAGACGATCTGACTGTTACACCCTCCACTAAAGACGCTTTATAGTTAAACTGCACTTGGTACGTTGTTTCCAGCTGGCCGAGTAACTGACGCAACTTAACCGGTGCGTACCGGGGGTGTACTATAGTAGACCGTTCAGCGGACGCTTGCCTTTCAGCCCTAGCCATCGTCTGGGCGGCCACTCCGCTTGCATCGCCTACCACTAACATCACTGTGAGAAGGCTCAAACGAAATTGAAGTAAGGGTTTCTGCATCAGTAGATATGTTTTGATGTAAGAATTGATTTGAAAATTAACCCGTTGGGAGGGCGTACAAGGTATGTTTTCACTTAGGTACGAAGTAGATTTGGTCTCCCTGCCGTATGGGGTTCATCCCAAACGTTTCAGCGACAATCAGCAGAGCCTTATCGAGATTGTCCACGGGTAATTCGCCCCGGAACTCCTGTCCGGCAAAAGTTTCATCGCGTAGAACCAACTCCAATCCGTAGACTTCCCGGAATCGTTGGGTCAGTTCGGTCATGCTGGCATAATCGAACACGAGCCGATTCTCGCGCCAGGCCGTCATTGTACGCTGCCGTTCGGGGGCAAGTTGGGTAACCAGTGGGGCAGGTTCTTCAACCGTATAGTTTACCAATTGCCCCGGCTGCATCGTTTGGGTCTTGTGAGTGGCGGGATCGGTCAGGGCAATACGTCCTTCTTCAAGCAAAACCTGCGTTCGCTGGGGGCGGGTGTAGATCGTGAAATGCGTACCCAGCACCACCACGTCGGCCCGGTGGGTGTGCACGGTAAATTTACGGAAGGAAGAAGCCTGGTCATTGGGTTGTCGGTGCACGGCGAAGGATCCTTCGCCCGAGAGCCATACCTGCCGCTGCTTGCGCCAGTCCAATCTTCCTGGTAACCGTAACTGACTGTTTGCGTTGAGCGTCACCATCGAGCCGTCGTAGAGCGTTACCGTGGCCAGTTCGGCGTTACCCGTCCTGATAAGCTGCTCCCGAAAGAAGTACCAGTATCCCCCTAGCCCCAATACAAGCAACAGTGATGCTGCTGCCCCATAAACCCACTTTGGTATGAACTGAACGCGTCGCGTCGTCTGAACGGGAGGTTGATCGGCGGACAGCTCGGCCTGTACCTTTAGGAAGAGCGCGTTGGTGTAGGTCTCCGAGAAAGGCATCCAGGTGGAGAGCATGCCCTGCGCCAGCAGACGGGCCTGCTCAAACGGGCCGCGTAAATGGGTGTGTGTTTTTAGTAATCCCTGCCAGTAGGCATCTATTTCCGGGGTAGGTCGCGCCACCCATTCCCGAAAGAGTGGCTCAGTCAGAAAATTGTCAGCGTCAAAGGGAGCGTAATCGGCGTAAAGCTTCATAGATAGTGCTTGTCTACCTTACAGTGAAGCGAATACCCATTTTTGTAGTATAAAAAAGAGATTTTTTTTGTTTAAAATAAGAAATATATAATCAGGATTGAGGATATATTGCTGTCTTTTAAGTTTTTACGAATCATCTTAAGCGCAGTATAAATCTGGGATCGTGCCGTCTGGTAATTGATCTGCATGACCTCACAGATTTGTTCGTAGGTCAGGTCATTGAAGTAACGCAGATAAATAATCTCGCGCTGCCGGGCCGTGAGTGTCTGAAGAGCCTGGTGAATGAGTGCTTTGCGATCAGCATCGATGTCGAGAGCAATAAGCTGCTCTTCTGCCGATGGTTCAGTATCAAAGGGAAGCCTATTCTGCCCGGCCTGTTCGCCGTCATCGTCCCAGCCCGACACAAACGGCTGGTCCCGGCGGTATTGCGCCCGCAGACGATTACGCAAAGCTCTAAGCAGATAAAAACGAACGGAGGCAGGCTGGGCAAGCTTCTGCCGATAGTGCCACAGTTCGACAAAGACGTCCTGAATACAGTCTTCCACTGTTGAAAGTGAGCCATTCAGCCGTAGGCCATAGTTGAGTAGGTGCCCAATGTGGTACTGGTGGATCTGCTGAAAAGCATGCTGGCTCCCCGACTGAAATTCGTGCCAGAGCTGTTGCTCCTCAGCTCTTGTTCTTGTATTCATTGAGCCGGTTATGTCTTAGAAGCTGTTTGAGTTAAAACAAAGAGAAAGTGACCTGTACATGAGATTTCGACATGTAAATGCTCTCAGGGGCTTAATACAACGGCAGTTAAATCCCTTTCAAGAAACGGGGCTGGATTATTCAATAGACCGTATTAGTCTAAAAGAGAAATGTTTTTAAATGATTTACTCTCATTAGATGTGGTAAATAGCAAGAGTCAAGGTTTTCTCTTAAATCAACTGCCCAGTCATGAGCTTTTTAGGATATGAGGTTCTTCTGCTCTGCTACGGATCACTATCCGCTATGGGAGCTGCAATTTCTATTGTTGGCCTTAACTTCTCTTTCGCCGTGCGGAAAATAATCCTGACCGACATAATTCGACAACCTGAGAGTGGAATTTCCGGTTTTTGTGATTTTTCCTGATTGTAAGTCCCTTACTTTCATAATCTTACAGAGGTTGTGTAAGGCTATTTCAGGGTAATGCATCGTGTTCTATAAGCGAAAATATGTAAAGCGTAACACACCAAGCACAACGGCTATCCAGAAGATGTCCCTGAACCAAAGTCGACCGACGCGCTACAAGATTCGGCAGTATTCACTATCAGACGTGAAAGGGTTTCTCATAAAGAGAGTGTAGACTTGTAACTAAATTAAGGAGGAGTCAGGGTTGAACAAAAATCAGGACGAGACCGTATCTTTGGCTTTACCTAATCCTTGTTCATGCAGGCACTGGACAGAAAAACTTTGGCTGAACCCGAAAAGCTATCGGGCATTGTCAAGCGCGTGACCTTCCATAGCGCTGAGACAGGCTATACCGTGCTGAAGGTAAACAGCTTCCAAAGGCCCCAGGAGGACCTCACTGTCCTTGTCCACCAGTCCAAGGTCTTCGCCGGGGCTACGGTTGACTTCTACGGAGAGTGGACCACCCACCCCGGCTACGGCCTGCAGTTCAAAGCCTCCAGGGTCATCGAAAGGAAACCGGCCACGGCCCATGCGCTGGAAAAATACCTGGGCTCGGGCCTGATCAAAGGCGTGGGCCCAGTGACAGCCAGGAGAATCGTCCGGCATTTCGGGGACAGAACCCTGGATGTTTTTGAGAGCAGCATGGAAAGGCTCACCGAAGTGCAGGGCATTGCCACACTCAAGCTGGAGATGATCAGCAAAGCCTGAGTAGAGCACCAGGAGATAAGGAACGTGATTCTTTTTCTGCAGTCGCACGGTATCTCCACCCTGTTCGCCGTCAAAATATACAAGACCTATGGCAATGACGCCATTGAGATAGTCAGGACCAACCCTTACCGCCTGGCCGCCGATATCTACGGCATCGGCTTCTTCTCGGCCGATAAAGTGGCCCTGAGCCTGGGCCTGGCCCAGGACTCCACCCAGCGTGTACAGGCAGCCATAGCGCATGTGCTGCAAAACGCAAGAGAGCAGGGGCACTGCTACCTGACCCAGGAGCAGATTATCCAGGCGGTGGCGGAACTGCTGTCCCTGGCGGCTACCGCAGCCATAGAGGCTAACCTTCTGGAGATGGGGAAACAAGGAGAGCTAAAAATCAGGCTGCTGCCCGATGAGCAGGGAATGGCACGGAAATGTTTTTACGCCCACTCCCTTTACTATGATGAGCAGTACATCGCCACCAGGGTGGGCCAGCTGGCCAGCCGCCGGATCAGCCTTAACGGGGAGCATCTGCCGGGGGACCTGGAGGGGTTCTGCCAGCAGCACCGGATCACCCTCAGCGAGGAGCAGCGCCAGAGCGTACTGCAGATAGCCACCAGGCGCCTCTCGATCCTCACAGGGGGGCCGGGTTGCGGGAAAACAACCACCACCCGGGCCCTGGTGGGTCTGCTGCAGTTGATGGGCAGGAAAGTCATGCTGGCCGCCCCCACCGGCAGGGCTGCCCAACGCATGAGCGAGGTCATCGGCATGGAGGCCAGGACCATTCACCGGCTGCTGGAGTGGGACCCTGCCAAAGGGGGCTTCAAGCGTAATGAGCAGGAGCCCCTGCAAACGGACGTGCTCATCGTGGATGAGTGCTCGATGCTCGACGTGCACCTGGCCGCCTTCCTGCTGCGGGCGGTGCCGGCTGAGGGCCAGCTGGTGCTGATAGGGGACGCCGACCAGCTCCCGGCCGTGGGGGCGGGCAATGTGCTCAAAGACATGATTGCATCCGGGGTGGTGCCTTGCCTGAGGCTGACGAAAGTATTCCGGCAGGCCCAGCAGTCGCTCATCATCTCCTACGCCCACCAGATAAACAGCGGGGAAGTACCCCGGATAGAGTCCCCCTTTCACCAGCCCCTGGTCTGGCAGCAGCAGAAGGACTGCCTGTTCATTGACTCGGAGGAAGCCACCAGCGAGCAACTCAGGTTCATATCCAGAGTCAGGAGAATGACGGGTGGGCCGGCCGGGAAGGCAGCGGCTGAAACGGAAGGAGGGGATCCCTACCGGCGGGGCAGCGGCCTGTCCATCCCCGAAAAGTTCAGCCATGTGGACCTGGAGGCCCTGCTGCAGGCCCGCAGCCACAGTGAGGAGCTGAGGGAAGTCCTGCAGCGGGTCCACCCCTGGTCCTCGCTGCATTACGGGCTCTCGGCGGTGGGAATGGTCGAAAAGCTGTACGAGTCGGTCATTCCAAAATACCACGGCAAAGAGGTGGAGATACAGGTCCTCTCCCCCATGACCAAGGGCAGCCTGGGAACCACCAACCTCAACAAAACCATCCAGGAGCGGATCAACCCGGCCAGGGAAGGGAAAGCACAAATCCTGATGGGGGGGAGGATCCTGCGAGAGGGGGACCGGGTGATTCAGAAGCGCAACAACTATGAGCTGAATGTGTTCAACGGGGACATCGGGTCCATCACGCAGGTAGACAACCAGGAAATGGAGCTATCGGTGAGCTTCAGGGCAGGCAGGGATGTAAAGGAAGTGAGGTACACAGGGGAGCATTTGCTGGAGCTGGAGCTGGCTTATGCCATCACCATTCACAAGTCCCAGGGCAGTGAGTTTGAGAGCGTGATCATCCCAGTGGTCACGCAGCACTTCGGAATGCTGTTCCGGAATCTGGTCTACACCGGTCTGACCAGGGCCAGGAAGCTGGCCGTGTTCGTGGGGACACGAAAGGCGTTGGCACTGGCGGTCAGCAAACAAAGCACCGCCGCCCGGCAGACAGCCCTGGCCTATTTACTCAAGCAGGATATGGAGTCATAATCGGGCCTCACTTCATCATTCTGGCCCCTTCCGGGCCTTGGCGGCTCAGCAACAGGTGTAATCAATCTCTGTAATTCCACAACTTTTTCCCATGCAACGCCTAAGCATTACTTCCTTCCTACTCACGTTCGTCGCGCTTAGCTACGCCTTTTCCCAGACTTACCAGGACGCCCACATCCGCTACGAACCCGTAAGCCTTACTGCCGCCGATAAGCAAATCCTGGCTGAGTCACTGGAAGAACAGCACAACAAGTATGACCCGGCGGAGAAGATGATTACCAGTATTCTCAAAAACTACTTCCAGTACCACACCGACGCCACCGATGGCGTGCTGCACCAAACGCGCGGTTCGCTGAACTACGCCGTTGGCCTGCTGGACCTCGGCGACCCACAATACGAGCAGCGGGCTTTCGACATCATCCGTAAGGAGATCTCGTTGCAGGATACCGTGCGAGCCAATAAGACCTATGGCATCTGGCCTTATTACCTTGAAGAGCCGCTGGCTACCAAGAAGTCACCCGCTGACTGGAACTGGGCCGATTTTCTGGGTGTGTCGCTGCTGGACATCTACATGGGCCATCAGCAGAAATTGCCCGGCGACTTGAAGGAAATGGTCAAGAATTCGCTGGTAAGAGCCGCCGAGTCCATTCAAAAACGGAATGTACAGCCCGGCTATACCAACATTGCCATTATGGGTACCTTCATGACATTCATGACTTCGCACCTGTTCGAACTGCCCGCTATGCAGGACTATGCCCAAAAGCGCCTGCAGCATTTCTACGACTACACGCTGAAAAACGGCTTTACGGAGTACAACAGTCCCACCTACACCATCGTGGCTCTCGATGAATTGGCCCGGATGAAGCGGCACATCGTGGATTCTGATGCCAGCTCGAAGATAGATTACCTCTACAACGAGGCCTGGGAGATGGTGGCCCGGCATTTTCACAAGCCCTCGGGTCAGTGGGCAGGGCCGCACAGCCGTTCGTATGGTTCGCTGCTCCGGCCCTCCGTGTACGGTCTTCTCAGGGAAGCTTCCCTGGGTAAGATAAATTTGCCCGGTGCCGAAAAGCGACCCGACGTGAAGATCAAGCACGAAATCCCCAGCAAACTACTGCCCTGTTTCCTTAACCCAACCTACCCCCGCACCGAGCGCGACCTGCTGAAGATGGACGATCCGCAGATTATCGGCACCAGTTACCTCACCGATAAGTATGCGTTGTCTACCGCCAATCGTTCGAGCCTGTGGAACCAACGGCGGCCCTTCCTGGCCTACTGGGGTACACCCGAGCAGCCGCACTATTTACAAGTACGCTTTCTGCACGACGATTACGACTTCAGTTCGGCCAGCTTCTACAGCGATCAGAAGGAAAACAGGGTACTGACTGCCATCAACTTCATCACCAAAGGCGGGGACAAGCACATCAGCATTGATCGCCTGCAGGATGGAAAATTCCGGGCCAAAGACCTGCGGTTACGCTTCGAATTCGGCAAGGTATCCCCTGACAAAATGGTGTTGCCCCCCGCTACTGACGCACCCTTCACGATTGAGACGGGCGGATTGCAATTCAGCGTGCTGATGTACCTTGCTGAGTTTGGCGGCATGAAGGGACGCTGGGAAAAAGGCAGCGACGACGATGCGGCCTGGGTGGACTACGTGTTGTATTCCGGTGACGAAAAAGGTTTTGATCTGAGCGCGATGGATGAGGCTGCGCTGGGCTTTGCCTTTTCGCTGGTGGAAACGGGAAAGCCCGTCAAGATGCAGCAGATTAGCTCCTCCCGACAAGGAGGTACTTTGGCGGCGCAATGGGAAGGATTGAAGGTGACGGTGCCGCTGAAGCCGGTGGAGCAGCCGAAGAACCTTTGATGGCCCAAATCAGGATGGCTGGACTTTTTCAGACAACCGCTGCTTACATTAGAATGCGGGGAAAGAGTCTTTTTATCAAAAAACAAAGTGAAATGAATGTATCCAAGACATGGCTTTTTGAACGGTCATGGATTCTTGTACTCAGTGCCCTGCTCTCCGGCTCCACCCAGAAGACGAACCTCCCGGAAGGAGACGCTGACAACGGCGGACTTTTCTTGCCCGATGGGTTTGAAGCGGTGGTCGTCGCAGACAACATTGGCCGCGCCAGACATCTGGCCGTGAACAAGAACGGGGATATTTATGTGAAGCTTACCTACGCGAAGCAAGACTCCGGCAATGTGGCCATCAGAGACAGCGACAACAATGGCAAGGCTGACCATATCGCTTATTTTGGAGATTACAGAGCGGAGAGCGGTTATGGCCCGACAGCGATGAAAATATACAATGGCTATATTTATTTTAGTACCAAGGGTTCGGTATACAGACAGAAATTGACCCCAGGTGAGCTAGTGCCAAAAAGTAAAACGGAACTCGTACTTACGGACAAGTATATAACGGAGCATATTGGCAAATCGCTGGCTTTTGACGAGGATGGACACATGTACGTCAATTTTGGGTCAATTAGCAATAATTGTCAGGTAGATAACAGGACTCCTGAAAGCCCCGGTCAATATCCGTGCGCCGAATTGGCCGAACACGCAGGTATTTGGCGGTTTGATGCCAATAAGCTCAACCAAACCCAAAAAGACGGCGTACGGTACGCCACCGGACTCCGGGACGGGATATCCATGGACTGGAATCATGCAACAAATACTTTATTCGCCATAGAACACGGCAGAGACGCCTTGCATCAACATTGGCCATCGCTTTATTCGGAATGGGAAAGCGCGATGTTACCCTCGGAAGAATTCCTTGAAGTGAAAGAAGGAATGAACGGCGGGTGGCCTTACTATTATTATGACCAACTGAAAAATAAAAAGGTAGTTTCGCCCGAATACCGGGGTGTCGATTTGAAAGGCCAAGTGGCTATACCCGCAAATCCTATAATGGGCTTCCCGGGACATTGGGCACCCAATGATCTTTTGTTTTATACCGGCAGTCAATTCCCCAATCATTATAAAAATGGAGCCTTTATTGCTTTTATAGGGTCAAGCAATCGAGCCCCGTACCCGCAATCGGGTTTTTTTGTGGGTTTTGTTCCTTTTAAAAACGCAGCGCCGTCAAGTTCCTGGGAAGTATTTGCTGATGGATTTGCCGGGAAAGAAACCATTCTGAGTTCATCCGATGCGGCTCATCGCCCAATGGGAATAACCATGGGTCCCGACGGCTCCCTGTACATAAGCGATAGTGTCACAGGAAAGATATGGCGAATCATGTACAAGGGAAGTAAAGAAAATTTTGGCAAGAATCAGTTGGCAGAAATGGAAAAGCGCAAAATGCTGACCCACCTTAAAACTCCTGACAAAATCAAAGATAACCTCGCCAAAGGCATGGCGGATGAAGGTCAGAAAAGCTATAATGTTTACTGCCTTTCCTGCCATCAGCAAGATGGAAAGGGAGACGGAAGTCGTTACCCCCCATTGGGAGAAACTGACTGGGTGACCGGAGATAAGAACAGGCTGATAACGGTGTTACTGGAAGGCCTCGCAGGGCCGATTACGGTAAATGGTAAGCAGTACGACGGAGTGATGCCCAAACATGACTTTTTGAGCGATGCCGACGTTGCCAAGGTGGGCTCCTATATCAGGATGAAATTTAATAACAACGCAGGTGTCATCCAGGAAAAAGAGGTGGCTAACGTAAGGGACAAATTAAAAGGCAAAAAATAAGGGAATAGTTAGATAGAAATCGCTCGGAGAATAAAACTTATTCGGATAAATACCTAAAACTATTGCGCCCGCTGGTGAGCTTTGCGCCATGAACTACGAAGATCAAAAAAAGCATGGGGGCAATTTTCTGTCCCTGACGAGCCTTACGGTTGTCGAATTCGAACACCTTCTGGGCTACTTCGAGCCGCTTTGGGAGAAGCGCTCCCGCCGCTACACCCTTGAAGGGGGCCTGCGCAAGCACCCCGCCTTCAAGGAGCACGGTAACGCCCTGCTGAAAACCGCGGCCCAGAAGCTCTTCTTTTTGCTGGTCTACCTCAAGAACAACCCGCTTCAGACTTTCCAGGCCGCCAGCTTCGGTGTCTCGCAGCCCAAAGTTTCGGCCATAACCCGCTGTTTGCTGTCGGTGCTCGACGATGCGCTGGGGCGCATGGGCCTGCTGCCCTGTCGCGACTCGGCCGAGTTGGCCCGCTCGTTGGCCGGCCACCGCAGCCAGGTCTTCTGGCTGGACGGCGTGGAGGCCCGCGTGCAGCGCAACGCCGACCAAGCCGCTCAGCAGCAGGACTTCAGCGGCAAGAAGCGCGGCCACCGGCTCAAGAACCTGACGCTCTGCGACGCCTGGCAGAGGATCCACTACCTCTCGCCGACCGAGTCGGGCAGTATGCACGACCGGGCCCTGGCCGAGCTCTACCCCATCGTGCTGCCGGCCGGATCGACGCTTAAGCAGGGCCTGGGCTTCATAGGTCATGCCCCGGCGGGCGTCAGCATCGAGCAGCCCTTCAAGAAACCCAGGGGCGGCCAGCTCACCCAGGGCCAGAAGATATACAACACCGTGCTGAGCTCGACCAGGATCGTCATTGAGCACGCCAACAGCGGCATCAAGCGGCTCAGGATGCTCAAGGACGTTATCAGGATTCATAATTCCCAGGTTCGTGACTGTGTTAGAGTCGTGGCTTGTGGACTGCATAATCTCAGGGTGGAAGCCATTGACCCGGTCAGAATGTACCACAAAAGCTCGCGGGCGGCTGCGTATGACAGCATTTATTCCAAATAAATTCTAATGAAAAAGAGAACTATTTGTGACAAGGGTAGAAATCATTCAAACACAAGTATAAACATGTTTAAAATTTCAAATAAAGTCCAGAACATAATTGGAGGATTTTTTATACTATTCTTTCTTTTGTCCCATCATTCCCAATCCGAAAACAAGGTTCAGGGCCAAAAATTCATTGTCGAACCACCAACGCTGGAAAATCTGGGATTCGAGTGGCACATCAGTGGTGACGATAACCGTAATTCCACGGTAAAGGTCGAATATCGGATCGCGGGATCGGGCAAAGACTGGAAAAAGGGAATGCCGCTCCTCAGGCTTGGGGGCGAACACATTGAAAGGGCGGGAATCGACTACACTGTTCCCCATATGTTCGCTGGAAGTATCTTGGACGTTAGTCCCGACACCAAGTACGAGGCCCGCTTTACCTTGGAAGATCCCGACGGGGTCGAAGGGGAAGCCGTTAAAGTAGTCGATGTTTCCACCCGGGCCGAACCTAAGGCGGCCAAAGGAGGGAGGGTAAGGCACGTGTATTCCCAATACTACACGGGGAAGAAAGAAGAACCGAACTACCCCGGTCTGGTTTCTGCGTATGGTGGTTCTGAAAACACAAAGGGAGACTGGAATGTGGTGGCCGAAGATGTGGTGCAACCCGGAGACATCATAAAAATACACGGAGGACTCTATCAGGGTGTCCTTCTCAACTATCCTGATTGGCATAATATACCGTTCGACGGGACGTATTTTTTCACGGCACAGGGAACGTCGGAGCGCCCGATCGTCATCGAGGCAGCAGGGGATGGTGAAGTCATCTTCGATGGAGCGGGAGCGGCCATTCTGTTCAATGTCTTGGCCACCGAACATCATATTTTTCAGGGGCTTACCTTCAGGAACGTCGGCAGGGTTTTCGACGCCGGCCGGAAACATTTGGCAGGAGCAAGTGATTTAACTGTACGGAACTGTCGTTTCGAGAATGTTGGTGAGGGTATTGTGACAGAATATGCCGGTTCAAAAAACTTTCTCATTCAGGATAACGTCCTCCTTGGTCGCGATGATCGGTATAGAATGTACGGTTGGTCCGCTCACCGGGAGGGTCTGATTCCCTACGGGACGCATCTGCTGGATTCTTACTACGGCATTAAAGTGTATGGCCCCGGGCATGTGATTGCGCATAATTCCATTGCCTTCTTTCACGATGCCATAGGTATCTCGACCTATGGCACTCCGGAGAAAGAACAGGAGTTAAAGGCGGTGTCGATTGATATTTACAACAACGATTTACATCTCATGGTCGATGACTTTATAGAGGCCGACGGTGGGGTACACAATATTCGCATCATGCGGAACAGGGGGGTGAACGCCGCCGAGAATGGGATAAGCGCCCAACCCGTGTTTGGCGGCCCGGCCTACTATATCAGGAATATTCTCTATAACGTACCACAGGGGGGAGCGCTTAAAATTCACGGGGGGGTGCCGGGTCTCACCGCTTATCATAACACGTTCATTACGGAAAGCAACGCTGGTTCCAAATACCCGAATTCAAACTACCGCAACAATTTGATTCTTGGTACAGACGGGCCGGTTAACGTGGCTGCTTTCCCCTTCACCACCGCTTATTCAATAGCAGATTATAACGGGTATCGGCCCAATCGAGGTCCCGAAAGTCCCGAAAATCAATACAGTTGGTTATCACCTAATGGGGAGGTGGCAGGATTTAAGACTTTAGAGAGTCTTAACCAAGCGAGCGGTCTTGAAGCACACGGCATGACGGTCGATTATGATGTTTTTGAAAATCTTCAGCAACCGATTCAAGCACCGACAGGCACCCCATTGGATAATATGCCTGGCCCCGTTTATCACGCCCTAGATCTTAATTTTAAACTTAATCCCAAGGGGAAAGCGGTGGATGCAGGCGTTGTTATTCCAAACGTGAACGATAACTTTACCGGAAAAGCCCCGGATTTGGGGGCGCTCGAAATAGGCAGTCCTGCGGTGATCTACGGAGCGCGCGGCCTCGATCCGGGTCAGGAGTTCTACCGCTGACCGGGTATTGCCTTACCGGATCATTACTTCCCAGTACCGGGTACGTTTGGAACTGCCTTCGGGCCCTTCGACTTTTAGGGTAATGACCGTGCGCACCCCTTTATTCTTAAATCGATATATCGGATTCTGTTCCGTCGAGTTATCGCCGTTGCCGAAATCCCACGTCCATTTATTGACCGTTCCAATGGATTCATCTTGGAAGGCCACGATTCCCTTTTCCTCGTCCACAACCTTGAACGTCCAGGCTGCTTTAATGGGCTCCAAAAATTCTTTTTCCAACGGCATCAGTTGAAAGGCACAGAGATACGAGGCATTGCTGACCATTTTGGTGTTATGGGCTATATTGAAATGGCCTTCCCTTTTCCCGCCGTCAAAATCCAATATCGACCAGGAGAGGCCGATCACCTTGTTTTCCCTTAGCTCCGATTCCACGGCCCTTTGCGGCCCTTCGTAGGGAGCGTAGTCGTATGGGGTGATCCAACCTTCCAAAACCAAAGTACCGCTTTCCCCGTGTTTAAAATGATAATCGTAGGAATAGTTTGCGTGCGGAAACTCGGAAACCCACGGTTGACTTCCCCACACCAATACCCAGGCATTGTTTACAGGCGGCGTATAGATATGGTAGTTCTGCGCATGGACAC
>JBBRDE010000030.1:0-28406 GCA_038204185.1 Cytophagales bacterium | reverse complement strand
CCAGTGGTAGTGTGAAGTGTAATAGGGAGGAGGTAAGTACGGCCGGGGTAACTAAGCAGTTAGAACCAACTCAGGAGGTACCCCCCAGGTATCCCAGCGAATACAACTGGTTAATTTTGAAATAGGCCTTTTGCCTGGGGTCAGGCGCATAAAAACCATATACTGCGTAAGCAAACAGCATAAGAAAAACCTTACCTATTTTGAGAACATATTTTAGCTTGCTCTGCTGTAGATCAATGATCCGCTCTGAGTTTCCCAATTGTCGGGCATATCCGAATACATACTCCCGGTTGAGTTTATTATTGATCTTGTGGTACACGATCAGGCCGGGGTCATACCAGATCGTATAGTTAAGCGCCCGGGCGCGGTTAAGGTAATCTATTTCCTCCCCTCCGGCCAGGTTGTTCCCTTTGCGACCCAGCTCAGGGTCATACCAGCCTATAATTAATGCTGCCTTCCGACGCATGGCATAGTTGGCACCCATTAACTTTTCGGTCCTGATCAGCGCATCTCCCCTATCAAAAATACTAACCAGGTAATAGAACTTAGGCGGGAGCCAGCCGGGTACCTCTACCCGGTGGGGCAGCACCTTACCTCCGACTATCTGAACGTCCTGATCGGTAAAAAGCTGCTCACAGCGGTCCAGGTACCCTTCGTGAATATCTATATCATCGTCCAGAAATACCAGAATATCATATTTAGCTTCCTTTATGCCCCGGTTACGGGCATGCGATAGCCCCTGCTTCAATTCCTTTATATAAGTAAGCACCGGAAGGTGCTTGAATCCTTCTACAACCGCAGCAGTAGCATCCGTTGAATTATTATCAATGACCAGGATTTCATACGTATACCGGGTAGCAAAACACTCCCAGATAGATTCAATGGTTTCCTTTAAAAAGGAAGAACGATTGTAAGTACAGATAATCAGACTGTATGAAGGCATGGTAGTAAATTGAGCGGAATACTACTTGACAAAGTCCAATGTGTAAGGCTTGCCTGTCGTAGAGTATATCCATTATCAATCGCTAATTTAGTTAATCACCCCAATTTATAGCGTGTGACCTGTAAAATAAAAAAGCCAGGCGGTCAGCCGCTTCAGCTGTAACTCCACAAAAAACGTTAAGAATAAATTAGTTACACACTCAGACAAAAGAATAGCTCAAGATCCCGCAGCTATTCACCTCCTCCCTCGGTAGTAATAAAAGGCATCTGTACTGCTCAGTTTTTTTCTTTTTGTTTAATTCAGTTCCGTCTCTGGTCAGTTTAAATAATATTTTTTATTTATAACAACCAGATAAACACAGTTAAAGCAAATAAAAAATATGAGTATAAGTTATGATAAGTCCTTCGCGGATTGATCGGCTACAAAGTCGTTTTTCCGGTTACTTAAACATTATTTAAAAAATCGTTACGGCAATACTTACGGTTATATATATATATATCGTAGCTTGGAGCTAAATTTATCCACTTTCTCTCCAACTAATTATTATGAAAAAGCTACTATTTGAAACACATGCCTCAAAGCTAATGCTTGTAGCCCTCCTGCTCACGGCAGGTTGCCAGTCTTTAACTGAATCGGTGATCGAAACCGCCGATTCAGTCATTGAGGAAGCCCGACTCAATAAGCGTATAGCAGGCAAGGCCCTACGTACGGGTACAGTAGCAAGTATACCCAATTATGATCTGGATGAAACAACCCTGCTCAATACGGGCTGGAAAAAAACGTTTGAGGACAATTTTAATGAAAGCCCGGCAAGTGCCAATTCTCAATGGAATGTATGGGTGGGTGGTGCCTTCAACAATGAGCTGCAAATGTTTACCGCCAGCCCCAACAACCTATACATTACGGCTGATCCGGCTAATAGTAATAACAATCTCTTGGTAATCAAGGCTATCAAAGAAAAAGTCACGGGGCCGAAATATCGGCAGGACGTAGATGCTACCCCCAAAGATTTTGATTTTACTTCCGCCCGGATAGAATCAAAGACCCTATTTACGCCAACTCGAACCGAAGGGCAGGTACGGATGATTGCCCGTATCAAACTTCCAACGGGTTATGGGATGTGGCCGGCTTTCTGGTCGTACGGAAATAACTGGCCCACCAATGGGGAAATTGATATCCTGGAAGCCCGTGGCCATAAACCATATGACTACCAGACCAACTATTTCTTTGGCCGGAAAGCTAATCAGAATCTTGTACAGGCGGAAGAGACTTATCTTACTACAGATAATAGTTTGACTGACAGCTGGCATGTATACGAACTGATCTGGACGAAGGACGCGCTGACTTTTCTGCTGGATGGGGTGATCGTCGATGTCAAGACGGGAGGGTATGTGCCTAATCTATTCGGAAAGCAGGAAATGATCACCTTGAATCAGGCGGTGGGAGGCGATTTCTTCTGGGAAGGAGGTATTATACCTACCGCCGATCAAATTCCTTTGAACGAAGGTGAAGGAATTATGCAGGTGGACTATGTGAAAGTGTTTGTCAAGAAATAGCCTTTCGTTGCTTTTTGAACGGGGAAGAATCGGTTTTCTGCTGATTCTTCCCCGTTTGTTTTGCGGGAAGTTTACTCAAAAAGTATAAAATTAAAGGGGGAGGTTTGGGCAGCGGAGTTGTAAATGGCCCGGTAAAAAAAGGCCATCATCATAACGGCAATAGTACTCCCCAAAATAATTTTGGGTACCCGGCCCGTAGTACTTTTAAAAAGGTAGTAGCACAGAAAGCTTAGAATTAGTACCCGGAAATTAAGCAGGTAATCGTTGGTACGGGCCAGGATAAAGTTATCGTACACCATACGGTCCAGCAGAGCCCCCAGGAAATAAATGTTGTAGTATTTATAAAAATCAACGGATTTGAATTCCTCCTTCAGATCGACGCTGAACCAGATGATGGACATATCGAGAATAAAAAACAGTATTCGGGCGGTACCGGCGCCAACAGCCCCTTCTTCCGTGATTTCGTACATATAATCCAGATTCTCAACGTAGTAGCCGTACCCTAGTACCGATACGATGGGGGCTGCGATCTGAAGCGCGAGGTCGAGGATCTGTTTGGAAAATGCCGTCAATACGAGTAGCAGGCCTATTTGTACGTACTTGTTCTTGAACCAATCAAATCCCATAAATGGGTAAAGCGCTACCCCTATTACAATACTCTTGTGAAAACTAAAGCCGAGCAGTATGTACAGAATGGCTCGTATAAACTGCTTATTGATGGCGAGATTTAATGCATAAAAAAAGATAAAGTAAGCCAGTGTCTGCCGCATGATATTCATGCTGCTGAACATGAGCAGATACGTAAAAAAAAAGAAGATATACCAGGGAATCAGGAAAGAGAATTTTTCCAGTGATTTATAAAAAAATAAGATCTGAAGAAAAGCCAGTATTATAAACAAAAAAGCATAGTGGGCTTTGAGGTAGTACAGAAAGTAGTTTAACCATTCATACCCAAATTCTATTTCCCGGGGATATATACTCGTGCGCTGCAGTTCCACGTACCATTCCTGATAGGCTTCGTAATCAATACCTACGAAGTAGCGGCATCCGATGATAAACGAATAAAGCAGGATGAGCAGAATCATGTTCGCCCCCCAGTACCGGTAGGGGGCCGAGCTCAGAATCAGGCTATTTTTTCCACTAGCCGACTGTACCGAAGGTAATGACAGAAGAATCATGAAAACCATCAGTAGTGTATAAAAAATATACGTACCGGCCATTGTGCAGACTTAGAACACTTTATTGAAAAATGAAATTTAGTTAGAAAACATCCAAACGTCCAAATTATTTAATATGCTCCCGTAAAACCTGCTATGTATCTGAGTAAGTAAGCACAGTGCTTGGGATATTAATCACAAAAAGGGCTGCCCCCTTGTGTATTGGTGATTATTCAGAATTGATACTTAAAGTAACGCGACCAAGCTAACTTTGCGGCTGTCCCTACTTTCTTTTTTCATGGACTCCGCTATCATCCGTCAGCACCGGACCCCGTTCCTGTCGCTGACCAGCATTCTTCCCAAAGAGTTGGACCTGCTTCTGCTCCGCTTCGAGACCCATTGGATCGCTACCAATGTTAGCACACCCTGGAAGGGAAGAAGCGGCCCGTGTCGGGCCACCGCGAACACGGCAACGACGCTCAGACTGGGCGTTCTTCGAGCGATTCAATCCCAGACCTACGGTGCTTAATCTGTTGGCGAATCCCGGCCACTACAAGGTAAGTCAGGTGCCCTAAGCCAGGGTGGTGGTAGGTTGACCGATGGAGGTAGTCACTTTGGACGGTAGCTGATTGTCAGCGACGTTTGGTATAGGTCTTCTTTTTGACCGGATACCGTACCGGCACTTTTCTGACGGTGGGCTTGGACGTCGCTGTTGCTTCGTCTTCTCCTTCTTCGGGTAGCGTTTCCGTACCTACACCCGGGCTCATGGTCTGGGCAATGATGGGTAAACCAGTGCGAGCCAGCGCGCTAATATCGTCCGAACGATCGACAGGTTTGAGCCGGAAGGAATAGCTATAAACCTGCGGGGGCAACTGATAGAGTGAATGCACCCTTGGCGACCAGCTATCATCACCTCCCAGTCCCATTTGGGCCAGGTCCAGGTTGACGACCGTCACAGAATCCCTCACCAGGGGTACCCCCGACTTTTTGGCGCTCAGCAGGGCTGCATCGGTGTAGTTATGTACGCTCACATTGAATACCGAATCGCTCACGGCCAGTAATCCCTGGCCGTCGGCATTGGTGACTGCCACCCAACGTACGTCGGTTTTGTTGCCATTTTCCTGCGCCATGATATAGGGAAAATGCTGCTCTTCCACCGTACCCGCGTACAGGCCGATTTTGGCACTACTTTTACGGTCGGCGTAGGTTTCGTAAGGACCGCGCCCGTACCACTGAATCTGGTCGAATCGGGCGGGCATCTCGAATTTCAGGCCGATTTTGGCCATCGGTGGCCAGGTGCCGCTGGGTGTGAAGGTGTTTTGCAAGTGAATATCTCCCGTAGCGTATACTGTATAGATGGAGCTCACCAGAAGACCACCTGCTTTGCCCTGCAAACTTTTCACCAGACTCACTTTATACACGTGCGCGTTGATTTTCTCGACCCGCAGATCGGAACCCACCAGCCGTAAAGAGTCCAGCCCGGCTTCGCGCCATCGGGCGGCGTAGCTATCCTTACCCCCGCCTTCATCGTTATCGGTAGGTACCCTGAAAAAGTTGGCGTAGAGGCCGCTTTCCAGCAGTTCCGCTCCTTTGTATTTGAAAGAAGTCATGCGGGCGGTTTTTTTGTCAAAGCTGGCCGAGAAGTTCTGGCCCACCAGCGTAATCCCTTTGCCCCTGACCAGCGTGAGTCGCAGGGGGGTACCTTTGGAATAGCTGATGGTTTCGGGCTGCGCCGTGGTCACCCGAACAGGTACCTGGTAGCCCGCTACCTCGTGCCCAGCTGCCGCCCAAAGCGTTTTCTCCTTTGATTGCAGGCTTAGGTTCAGGAAATATTCCGCACCGGCTGGCGGGGTACCTGGAATTTGATAAGGGATAGACACGTCCTGTGTTTCGCCTGCGGCAGCCGTGAGGTTACTGAGGGTACCTTCCTGACTCGTCTTGCCATTTTCCTGTAAAGTCCACACCAGTTTGAAAGAACTTAGCGACTGAAAATCGTAAGTATTTCGTAATTTAATGGGCCCGGGAACGGATTGCAGCGTATCGGGTACCTCAAACTTCACATACTGGTACACACGCTTTACTTCATTGATTTCCGGCTGCGGGGTTCGGTCGGGATTCACCAGCCCGTCGCCGGCATTGGCGCCGTCGATGTAGTTGATATGGTTCCAATACGGCCGCCCATCAGCTGTTTTCTGGGCCAGTCCCTGATCTACCCAGTCCCAGATGAAACCGCCCTGCATGGTGGGGTACTTCTCGATTACGTCCCAGTATTCCTGCAAATTACCAATGCTGTTGCCCATGCCGTGCGCGTATTCGCAGATGATCAGCGGTCGTTCAGGATCTTTTTTGACCAACTCGATCATATTTTCCACGCTAGGGTACATCACCGAAATAATGTCGAAACTGCTCAGGGTCGTGGGCCCGTAATTGGCGCGACCTTCATAGTGGATCGGGCGGGTAGGATCGGCCAGGCGAATGTAGTTGGCCATGGAGGTAAAATTCTCGCCGTTGCCCGACTCGTTTCCCAGCGACCACACGATCACCGACGGGTGGTTTTTGTCGCGCTCCACCATCGCGCGGCCCCGCGCCAGGAAAGCCGCCTTCCATTCGGGCTTATCGGCCAGAATGATTTTCTTGTACCACAATTCGTGGGTTTCGATGTTGGCTTCGTCCATCACGTACAGCCCGTATTCATCGCAGAGATCGTACCATTCTGCCACATTGGGGTAATGCGAAGTACGTACCGCGTTGATGTTGTGCTGCTTCATGAGCGTAATGTCGCGGATCATGGATTCCCGACTGATCACACGGCCCGTTTCGGGATCGAACTCATGGCGATTGACACCCTTGAGCAGAATGGCCTTACCATTGACGAGCAGTTGTCCGCCTTTGATTTTCACTTCCCTAAATCCGACGGGCTGGCTCACGGCTTCCAGCACCTTCCCATCGGAATTCACGATCTGCATCGTGAGTTTGTAGAGGTAGGGTGTTTCGGCACTCCACTTTTGGGGAGAGGGGACGGGAATTTCCAGCCGGATGGGCAATTCGCCGGTGGGATCCAGCATACCGATGGTCCGGGGGGCAGCAGGGATTACCACTTGTCCGGTGGCATCGTATAAGGTGGTGATGAGTTGGTAACCGTACTGCGCCTGCTTGGTGAAATTTTTGGCGTAGATGCTCACTTTGAGCATGGCATCCCGGTAGTTATCGTCCAGGTCGGTTTGTACGACGAAATCACTGATGTGGACCTGGGGCGTCGAGAGTAGAAATACATCGCGGAAGATGCCCGACAGCCGCCAGAAATCCTGGTCTTCCAGATAGCTCCCGTCTGACCAGTTGATTACCTGCACGGCCAGGGTGTTGGGTCCGTTTTTCACCAATGCCGAAATATCAAACTCGAACGGTGTCATACTATCTTCATGATACCCGAGCGGCTGACCGTTGAGCCATACAGAGCAAGCCGACTGCACCCCGCCAAAGTGTAGGAAAAGCGGTTTTTGCTCCCAATCTGCCGGAATGGTAAATGTGGTACGGTACAGCCCAGTGGCGTTGGTATCGGCGGTAATTGTAGGCGGCGTGGCCTCAAAGGGGTACCTGATATTTGAAAAAATAGGACGATCATACGCTCGATTTTCCCGCGCGCCCACCACTTGCCAGTTGGAAGGTACGGGTAAATTGTCCCAGGAATCGGTGGAGGTAGCGGGCTGGAAGAAATTAGCGGGAACTTTTGAGGGATGTGATACCCATTTGAATTTCCAGGTACCGTTCAGGGATTTGACGAAGGGGGAATTATGATCCGCAGCCAACGCTTCCTTTTCGGAGGGGTAGGGGGTGAAGCTGGCGCGGGGCCGTTCTGTGTTTTTATTGATTACCTCCGGATTCTCCCAATCCGGTAGGGGGGATTGCGCCCAGGTGGCAACTACTGATCCTAAGAATACTCCAACCGCACAAGCCAATCTCTTCACAAAAAAATGCATAGTTCACTTTAAAAATAGAGGACATACGTAACGTGGGGGTGTGGTGTAGAGGAATATACTAAGCTATTCTCACAAAGTAAGGGAAAAATCGGGACTAAGCGACGGCTCACTGGCGTTTAACGTAGACTAGATACCGAACGATGGGTATGCCAAAAACGCCATCAAACGATAATTTATTTCCATAAAACCTCTAATTTGTCATCGTTCACTAAAACCTTTGAAAAATGCTCTTAGCCGTTGATGCCGGAAATACCGATACCGTATTTGGACTTTTTGACGGTTCAGTTCCCCTGCACGTATGGCGTACGCGCTCGCTGCCCCAGGAAACGCCGGGCTACTATGAGGCCTGGTTGCGGCTTCATTTTCTGGAAGCCCGGATCACCCTGGATGGCGTACAAACCGTAGTACTAAGCAGCGTAGTACCTACCCTGACTCCCGTGCTAAGAACCCTCCTGGCGACTCTCTTCGGACAGGAACCTCTGGTAGTAGGGCCCAACCTGTATCCTGGTTTGGAAATCGCCATCGACCATCCCCACGAGATCGGAGCCGACCTGATTGCTAACGCTGTCGCGGCTCATGCGCGCTATCCGCAAAATTGTGTAATTGTAGATTTTGGTACCGCACTCACGTTCACTACGGTATCGGCAGCGGGGCAAATATTGGGCGTGGCGATCTTGCCGGGCCTGAAAACAGCGGTAAAGGCTTTATTTACCGACACGGCCCAATTGCCCGAGGTACCCCTTGAACTTCCCCGCTCCGCTATTGGCAAAAATACGGTGCATGCCATTCAGGCAGGTATTCTGCTGGGATACGAAGGTTTGGTGAAATCCATGATCCGCCGTATCCGGGCCGAGTTGGGCGGTGATTGCCTTGCCGTAGCTACGGGCGGCCTATCGTCCATCATCGATACGCTGCAAGGTGAATTCGTAGAGATAGACCGCAGCCTGACGCTTGACGGCCTGCGGCTGATTGGGGAAAGGGTAGGGAAGGTAGTAGCCAAAAATTAGATCGTAAATCTTCCGCTTGTCAGGAGCGTGGAGTCCGTTAGCGACTGATTGTACAGGTAGGTCCAGCAAGTCAATAGTCCTCTACTTTCTGATTGTACAGCTACCTGGCGACGGAGATACAAACTCTCAGACTCGGTTTCTTTTACATCTTCATAGTCGTCCAATTCCTGGATTAGCTTTTGAAAATCATGCAGTTGATAGATTTCACCGTGTACCTTCGTGGTACTATCCGATTCGTACACGGCGCCGGGGTACCAGCTCACGCGGTATAGCTTACCGGTAAAAGTACCTACCCCTACGAAGGTAGCTTCCGCTCTGAGCCTAGCGGCAAATGGGTTGTCAAATTCCCGCATCAGGGTACCGTAGACAAAAAGATAAGGCGATTGTGCTTCCATAAGTAGAGAACGCTGACAGGGTCTAGAACGCCAGTCGGCCAGTCCCTGTCAGCGTAATGTTTGAAACAGCTTACAACTTCAAAACGACTCCCACCGACTGGCCCGTAAATTGTACATTTTTAAGTAGCTCCGCCGCCTTTCGATGGCTTTCACGCAAAGCGAGATAGGTTGTTACGTCGAAAAGCAACAGGAACCCGCCCTGCAATAAAACAGACTGTCCGAAGCCTTTAAACCGGTCGTGCTTGTCGGGTGTGTTTTTGGCCCGCTCGAGCAGATATAGGCCCCCCATTAGGTAAGCAGCATCTAGGCCTGTGTTGAATAGCAGCGTTTTTTCGAGGGAATGCAGCTCTTCGATGCTTTCATTCAGGGTGGTAGGGAGGTTATTCTTTTTGCGTAGCGAGCTGATCAGACTTGGAGCGGCAATCCCCAGATTTACTACATTCCAGTAGACATTCATGCGGTTGAAGTATTTAGTGCTTCCTTCGGTTCGGGCGGCAGCGATTCCACCGTAAGCCAAATTTGCCACCGACCAGCCCGTCAATACCCACATACCCGTGGTTTGCACTTTTAAGCGGCTCTGATTGAGGTCGATGAGCGGATTTTGTTGCGCCTGCGTGCTATGAGTTAGTAAAAGTAACAGAAGAAAGTAAAGTATCGTTTTCATAGTATTTGATGGAATGCCCACGAATGAGTTTTAGTTAAAACTTCTAAACCCGGTTAAAGGTTAAAACTGTTTTGGGGAGAGTTAGCATTTTTCAAATACAGGGCACATTATCTATTCCTGTTTTCGTTTGCTAGTAGTATTTTTTTATATTTACCATCGACCAAACGACTCAGACTCCATGTCTAGCACGCACGATAAATCCTTAGGTACCAAGCAGAAAGCCCTCCGACTCAACCTCGACCCCCGTGTCTACGGCTCATTTGCCGAGATTGGGGCCGGGCAGGAAACGGCGGCCATTTTCTTTAAAGCCGGAGGTGCCTCGGGTACCGTAGCCAAAACCATGTCGGCCTACGATATGACGTTCAGCGATGCTATCTATGGTACCGAAGAAAGTGGTAGGTACGTGTGCGAATCACGGCTGATCAAAATGCTGCATAAGGAATACAGTCTGATGGAAAAACGACTGGCCGAGCAACGGGGTGAGAGTAGTCAATTCTTTGCGTTTGCCAATACGGTGGTGGCCCTCAACTACCAGAAAACTAACGAGGCCCACGGCTGGATCGGCCTGCGGTTTCAACTCAAGCCCAATGGTCCTTATAATGAAGTAGTAATCCACGTCAGGATGCTGGACAATGAAAACGTGCTGCAACAGCAGGCGCTGGGCGTGATTGGCGTCAACCTTATCTACGGTTGTTTTTATTATCCGATGTCTGCTGATACCCTGCTGCTTTCGCTCATGGATGATTTGAGCCCAGAGCGCATCGAAATCGACATGATTCGCTTCAGCGGTCCCGACTTCATGGAAGTGGATAACCGCATCATGAGTCTGCATTTGGTAAAAAATGGTTTCACCAATGCGGCTCTGTTTGGTGCCGATGGGGGCGTGCTTCAGCCTTCGGAAACTTTCTACAAGAAGCATATATTGTTGATGCGGGGCCGAATGCGACCCGTGACGAATGTGCACGTAGATTTGATCAAAAACGGAACCCGGCAGTTCCTGGCCGAGCCCGATGTCGACCCCAGCCGGGTACTGATGGTATCGGAGTTGACCTTGCGTAATTTGGTTTCGTCGGATGAAGAAGAGATTGATGAGAAAGATTTCCTCGATCGCGTGGATATTCTGTGTTCGCTGGGCCACATGGTAATGATCTCTAACTACCGGGAATACTTTCACCTCGTGGCCTATCTGTCGGAGCTTACGCGGCTGAAGATCGGCTTGCTACTCGGAATCCCCAGTTTGCAGGATATCTTTGACGAAACACACTACACCTACCTGCGTGGGGGAATCCTGGAATCGTTCGCTACGCTGTTTAGCCGAAAGGTGAAGCTGATGATCTACCCAACCCTGCACGCGGACGAAAGCATCTACACGTGCGTCAATTTCGAGGTTCCGGACAACCTCAAGCCCTTGTATCAGTATCTGGTTATCAATGACAAAATCGAAGATATTCGTGACTACAATATAGAACACATGCGGTGGACTACCGATCAGGTGCTGGCGATGGTGAAAAGCGGTGAACCGGGCTGGGAAGACCATGTACCCGAAGGCGTGGCCGACATCATCAAAGACAAGTGTCTGTTTGGCTTTCCGTGCGTAGTGTATGACGCCAAACACGCCGCCCGGAAGCTGGCCAATGAAGCCGAAATTCTGCCCTTAACGCACTGATTACCTTATTGAGAAGGTACCTGCCCCGATTTTTTGCCCTTCGGCGTAGAGCTCAACGGTATAGGTACCCTTCTGAAATTCCTGGGTGCGGCTGTAGAGGATATTAACTTCCTGATCACTGTTGGTATAGGCTACATCTTTATTCAGCGTGTAGGTTTGGTCGCTTCCGTCATACTGAAACACGCCGGACCCCATACTGGCATTGGCCAGCGTAGCCCCCTGCGGATCCAGAATTTTCAGGTAGATCCGTTTTGTTTCCTGCCTGGTAAAGGGATTTTTTTCGAGGGAGAATTCTACCCGAATATTATCTGCCCGTTTGGCTTTTATGTCGTTCCCTTCCCGCTCACGTCCTTTGGCCGAAATAGCGTATACCTTTACATCGCGTGCCCGCATGGCGGACGCCATGCTCACCTTGTTTTCCAGATCCGTCGCCTTCGTAATAACGTTTGACAAGGAATCAGTAAGCAAATTTCTTTCTTCCAGCAGCGAGGTGTTTACCACGCTCAGGGTTCGGTTTCTGGTCAGAAGGGTTTTGTTTTCACCGCTGAGCCGGGCTATTTCTCCATCTTTTTTGGTCAGGAAAACCTCGTACTCATTGATCCGGGCGGTTAGGAAATTGTTGCCCTGGCGTAGTGCCGAGCGGTCGGCTTCAAGCTGGGCTTTTATCTTTTCAAGTTCACTCACACTGCCGCCCAATTTCCTCACCTGGGCGATGCGAAAATCCAGCTGTTTTGCGATGGAATCCAGCTTCATTTCGCTGAGAGCCAAGTCAATAACCCGGGTTTCCAGATCTTTGTCCTGTTGTGATGTAATAGCCCGTTCGTGGTAATATAGGTAGCCAAAGACAGCAGCTACCAGTGTCATCAAAACAAAACCTATTAAAAAACTGGCCGTGGTCCTGTTTTCCATGCAACGGTCATTTGGTAGGTAAAGGCACTTCTCCCTGTAACGTTTTTCGAGCCCATCTCTTGCCCAAAACAACGTTTTCTTCGTAAAAATTAGGGACTATACGTTCCAATTGCAGAACAAGTAGTAGGGTATCGTAAAAACAAGGTACCCTCTAAGGATTAACCGAAACGAGATTTGGTGGATTTCATCTCCACCGTATTTAATCGATTGATAGTTAGGTCATTAAGACAAGAGAGAACTATCAATTATCTCGTGCGGCGTACGCACTAAATTAATAACTACCCCCAGCCCCGCCACCGCCGAAGCTACCCCCGCCAAAGCCGCCGAAACCGCCGCCGCCGCCACCACCACCCCAGCTACCGGAGGAGCTTCCCCAGCCTGAGTGGGTATTGTAGGGCCAAATGATAGGGCCGCCCGAACTGCGATAGCCGCGCCCGCCGCCGCCGCCACCACGATTGCGGTAGATGAAAAATAGGATGACCATAAAGATCATGAATACAATACCCAAAGGGAATTCTTCTCCGTCCGAGGAGGAGGCTGGTTCAGCCTGGTACTCGCCCGCTGCTGCCCGGATGATCGCATCTACACCGCGATCCAGGCCGCGGTAGTACATTTTATTTTTAAACTCAGGAATAATTTCCTGCGACACGATGCGCTTGGCGATGGCGTCGGGAACGGCCCCTTCCATGCCGTAGCCCGTGGCGATGAATACCTTACGGTCGTCGGGTGCCCACAGCAGCACAATGCCATTATTCTTGCCCTTTTGACCTACCCCCCATTCCCGGCCTAGCTTGAAGGCATAGTCGGCCATGGGATATTCTCCTGCGGTGGGCACAATCACCACTGTAATCTGGGTGGAGGTGGAATCATTATAGGCCACCAGCTTTTGTTCCAATTGGGCCTCTTCGGAGGGATTGAGCTGGTTGGCCAGGTCGTTGACCAATTTGGGGGGACTGGGGCGCGGCGGTATGTCCTGGGCGGCTACCGACAGGGAAAGTAAAAGCAAAAAGATAAGATACTGGCTGAATTTATGCATGGCTGGGATTACCCGAATGACACGTCGTCGGGTAGTTCGTTGACGTCGTCCGCTTGATAAGGAAAGAATTTTTTCAGTTGCAGGCCCGCCTCCGCGATGCCTTCGCACAGGCCTTCGACAAATTCATTTTTTTTGAAATGCTCCCGGAGTTTCTCTTTGGTACTTTCCCAAAAATCGGCCGATACTTTTTCATTGATACCTTTATCGCCCAGCACCGCAAACTTCCGATCTTCGTAGGCCAGGTACAGCAATACTCCATTCTGTTGTTGCGTGGTATGCAGTCCCAGTTCTCCGAATACCGTTTTGGCGCGTTCCATTACGTCTGCATCGGGACAATGCTCTTCGATGTGTACCTTAATTTCACCCGAGGTTCGGTTTTCAGCTTGCTGAATAGCACTCACAATGCGCAGTTGTTCTTCTTTGCCAAAGAGGGAAGGGGTAGCTGACATAGCGATTTTCTAGGGGTTAGGAAATAAAGGACGCCACACCACCACGGCGGGCAGCATGGCGTCTTTACCAGATAGGAATGTTTTAAAATTGAACGGTCGGGGAGTTTTGGGCGGCCTGAGAAGCCTCAAAGAAACCCTTCACATCGAAACCGAATATCCCGGCAAAGATGGCGTTCGGAAATGTACGCACCGATTGATTATAGTCTTTGACCGTGGTGTTGAAATCGTTACGGGCTACAGCGATGCGGTTTTCGGTGCCTTCCAGCTGGGCCTGTAATTCCAGGAAGTTCTGATTGGCTTTCAGGTCAGGGTATCGCTCTACGGATACCAGCAGACGCGATAGCGCACCGCCGAGCTGATCCTGGGCAGCCTGAAATTTCTGCATATTCTCGGGTGTCAACTGATCGGCATTCAACTGCATAGAGGTAGCCTTGGCGCGGGCCTCGATGACAGCGGTCAGGGTACTTTTCTCAAAGTCGGCCGCTCCTTTGACCGTATTGACCAGATTGGGAATCAGATCGGCGCGGCGCTGGTACTGGCTCTGTACTTTGGACCAGGCTTCGTTGACGGTTTCGTCTTTCTGGACCAGTCCATTGTAGGAACTGCATCCGAACATACCTCCGATTAAAAGTATAATAACGATGACAATGAGACTCTTGGACATGATGGACTTGATTTGAGGTTGATGTTGGTTTAAAATTAGTCAAAGCTAGGTAATTCCTGAAACAAAATACATCATTGGTCGCTGGAGTTCTTCAACCACTTCTCTGTCTCCACAATCGGCAATGGGTAATCCTCTCCCAATACCACCCCGTACTTCTCCTGCTCCTCTGGCGACAATTGCCACACGCGGTGAATTTTGTCAGAAGGTACCTTTACCAATTCGGGTAACCAATAGCGTACATAGTCGCCGTTTTCGTCATAGCGGGTAGCTTGTGAATAGGGGTTGAAGTAGCGGTTTTCGCGCGGATCGTTGCCGACACCCGCCACGTAGTTCCAGTTGCCCCAGTTGCTGCATACGTCATAATCGATGAGTACGCTCTCGAACCAGGCTGCTCCCCAGGTCCAGTCGATGCCCAGGTCGTGCGCCAGGAAACTTGCCACATTCTGCCGGCCCCGATTGGACATAAAGCCCGTGGCGGCCAGTTCGCGCATGTTGGCGTCCACAAAAGGTATCCCCGTTTTTCCTGACTTCCATTTTTCAAGTAAGGTACGGTCGTGCCGCCAGCGTTTGTCTTTGTCGAGTTTCAGACCGGAGGGCTTAAACAGGCGGGTACCCCAGCGCAGCATGACGAAGTGGAAATAGTCGCGCCAGAGCAGTTCAAAAATCAGCCAATAGGTAGATTCATTGGTGGTGCGCTCGGCTTCGTAACGCTTCACTTCTTTATAAATCTGACGCGGGGAAATACAGCCCTGAGCCAGCCAGGCCGAAAACTTGGAAGAATAGTTTGCTCCCAATAGGCTGTTACGGGTTTCCTTGTAGGTGGCGATGCCGTCGCTCTCCCACAAATAATCGTGCAGACGCTGCAAGCCCGCCGTTTCGCCGCCCTGGAAATCCAATACCCCGCGTGAATCCGGGGCGCTGATTTCCGATTCCTCAAATCCTAAATCGGTCAAGACAGGCATTTCGCCCACTAAAAGTCCGGCGGGAAGGTTCACCCGCTCTGGTTCGGGTAGGGTAGGTCGGACGGTGGCGTTTTTTTCGATCGTCTTGCGAAAATCCGTAAAAATCTCCGGTAGTTTGTTAATTCCAAAAGGCAAATCACGCACGTGATACAGCGTGGACATCCAGGTGAAAACCATATCCACATTCAGCGTTTTGAGTCTCTTGCTCAGCGACGATTCCACGTCGGTTTCTTCCTGGGCAATCTCCTTGCTCAGGTGAAGTTCACTTATGTCGTACTCTTGTGCGAGTTCGGCTAAAACCCGCTCGGGCTCCCCGACTTTTATCAATAATTCTCCCCCCTTTTTTTGGAGTGAATGGCGTAAATCAGTCACGCTTTCGCAGATAAAGTTGGCACGGAAATGCCCTATTTTGCGAAAGCCCAGTGAAGTTTTTTCGAAGATGCGTGGATCAAAAATAAACACCGGAATCACCTCGTCGGCTTGCTGGGTGGCATTCAGGAAACCTTCGTTGTCGTGTAAGCGCAAATCGTTGCGAAACCAGTACAGAATGCGATTCATTTTTAGTGGAAAATTGAAGGTGGAAAGTGGAAAGTGACTGGGTACCCCTTCTGATTTGAATCGCGAAATTACTCATTCCTGCCTGATCCAGCCTTTTGCTCCGGCTTTATTTAACTCTACAAGCTCAAACTTGCCGTGTGTACCCAGCACCGGTAGCGTGGTCGACTCGGTCAGGACTTCGTATACCGCCGCGTCGGGGTAGGTTTCGTCGTATATAGATGTCCGGACGGAAAGTTTGGTCTGACGAAGAGGGGTACCTATATTTCGAACGACCGAAGCGGGAAGGTACCCCTCCGTTTCGGTGGGAGTCCGTACCCGCACCCATCCTGCCGAACCACCCAAGACGCGCACAATCTGGTTTCTGTCCAATGTTTCGATGGTAGTAGCTTT
The DNA here is from genome assembly GCA_038204185.1 of Cytophagales bacterium. Classification (GTDB taxonomy): domain Bacteria; phylum Bacteroidota; class Bacteroidia; order Cytophagales; family Spirosomataceae; genus Salmonirosea. Next base: position 12,073 of record JBBRDE010000030.1, on the reverse strand, counting down.
ATTGTTCGGAGCTACTTTCAAACCCGAGTTTGTGGTTAACCGCACGGTGTCATCAAGCGATTCGGGGTCGGGTAGCTTTTGGGTAGGCTCGCCCAGGCCCAGCCGGATGAAGGGAAAGGGATTGATGGCCCCGCTGCCTGATTCATAGATGCCGAAGTGCAGGTGGGTACCCGTGGTGCGGGCGTTGCCCGTATTGCCCACAAAACCCAGCGTGTCGCCCAGTTGTACGCGCCGTCCCTGCGCCACGTTGAAACTATCCAGATGCGCATAGTACAGGTTGATGCCGTGCGCTTGGTCGGATAAGAAAATGACATTTCCCCCTAAATTGTTGGTACCTACCCGCGATACATAGCCGTCGATCGCGGCCAGAGCGGGGGTACCTCGCGGCGCAAAAATATCGACACCCTCGTGACTGCGGCGCCCCGCATCGCGGTTGGCACCCCAAAAACTACTGATTTGCTTGCTATTACGGCCTTCTACCGGGAAAGCCAGCAAGGGGTTGCGGGTGATGGAAAGCGTGTACCTGCCGCTCCTTAATAGTTCCGGCTGGATACGAATCAGGTGTGTACGATTGCGTCGTACCTCCCAGCGCAGGCCCGTTGTGTCGGCCTGGGCCGACAATACCCGCGATGCGTTCTGCTTGTCGTCCAGTTCAAAGACGTCCACGAATACCTTTGTCTGCGCTACATTGGGCAACGTACGCCCCTGCACCGTTACATCGATACTCAACACATCGCCGCGCTCGGCCTGCACACGATACCCCACGGCAAAGGGCAGTTGGGCCGGAAAATAACCGCTTTCGCGGTAGGGTAGGTTAATGAGCAGGGAATCCTGTAAAGAACGTTGGGATGCCGTCAGCCACAAACTACCCAAAGCCGTTTTGTCGAGGTTAGCCGTTTTCAAGGATTGAGCGTACTTCTCATGGGGCGAGGGAGAAGTGAATATTCCCTGACCGGGGCCGAAGATTTCGCAGGAGCTTAGCGTAACGACCAAGAGAATTATAGCCGGATATTTAAGCGAATATGCTTTCATAATTTTCATGAAATCGAAGTGGAATTGGAAAACGATTTTTTAATAAAAAAATTCCTGCCAGCCTATGGCCACTTTTTATCGAACGGTCATTCTACACGTTTGGATTTCGCTACATTTGGTCTTGTGCCCAATCGACCTAATTCCATATACACACACTTCCTCTATGGTAGCGAAAAAAAATGTTCTCCAACCATTGCACTGTAGAATACCCGATGATGGTTAATTACCAAATCATCGACAACAAAATCGTAGATACCTGGCCCATGAAGCGCCCAATGTAGCTCTTTGAACAACCAGGCATTCTGAACCTTCCCGACTGATCGGAACAAATCCTATTTTTCGGCTTATGCCTATAAAGCCCGCGCAGCGGGTTTAAGATTCTTTTTTGCCTATTTCATAGGTACCACCCTCTACAACCACAACTACATCTATGTCACGTTCTCTATTTCTACTGCTGGCTGGTATTTACTCCATGCTGCTATTTGTCTCGATGGTATTCACACCGGAGGATTCGCTTACGAATTACGGAGCTTCTACCGTTGACCTGACCCATATTTCGATTATGCAGTTTCTGGGACTTTGCAATGGAGCGTTTGCGATGCTATCATTTTTGAGCCGTAAGGCACCTAATTCTTATAGCCTGCGAACAATTTTACTGAGTTCGGCCACCTTGCTTGTGGCGGGCGTGTTGCTAGGTGTTTATCATGTGTTTGTGGTACATCCGCCCATGAGCTCCTTTTTCATTGGCGACTCCGTGTTTCGGCTGGTCTTGGGACTTGGGTTTGCGTATTTCTACAGCCGCGAAGCCCAGCAGGCAAAGACCCTAAGCATGGCTTGAGTACAGGTAGGTACCTACGGAGGTAAATGTCGCTTTTTTACAATGTTTTTTTCTGAGTTCCACGTAGGTTCACTTTCAATTCAAAACAAAAAAACGATGAAAACAAAACTCTTTTCCCTCGCCCTGCTGCTGATGAGCTCAGCCACTTTTGCCCAGAATAAGGCCGACGAAACCGCCATCAAAGCCGTGCTGGAAGGACATACCCAGGCAGTCATGGATAAAGATGCTGAAAAAGCCGTCAGCTACTTTGCCAATTCACCCAATGTGGCCATTTCGTTTCAACAACCGGGCAGCGGCTATGTCCGAGGCTACCAGGCGGTTACTGGCGGTTATAGAAGTGTCATCAACGCCGATAGTTTCAAAAAAAGCGAAGACAAGCTAACGACAGCCGATTATCTCTTCCGCATCGTGGGTAACACGGCCTTCGTGACCTACATTGAAACGGATACCGCCCCCGATGGTACGGCAAAGCGTACCCATAAAGCCAATTACCTGGAAAAAGAAAACGGTCAGTGGAAGATGCTGGGCAATTTCTGGACGCCGGAGGTGCTGGCGAAATGAATTATTGGCTTTTCTCATTTTCAACTACTCAAACCAACCCAAACCTCATGATTTGCCTAACCGTCCTGTACCCCAAAACCGCCGATAGCCAGTTCGATGCGGACTATTATTTCGATAAACATTTACCGCTGGTGCGGGAGCGACTCACATCCCTGGGCCTCACCGCCATCGACGCCGAACAGGGCCTGGCCGGGGCCGCACCTGATAGTCCGCCAAGTTACACGGTTATTGCACGCCTGAACTTTGGCAGCATCGAAGAACTACAAAATGCTCTGGCTGCTCACGGTGCCGAACTCATCGGCGACATCCCCAACTTCACCGATGTGCAGCCCCTCATGCAAATCAGTCAAATCAAGTAATTCATCCTAAACTATACACCCAACATGTCAACGATTCTTATTACTGGATGCAGCACGGGCATTGGCTTTGCCACCGCCGAACTCATGGCCCGCAACGGCCACACCGTGTATGCCACGATGCGTAACCCGCAAAAATCACCCGAACTGGCGCAACTCGCCGAACGCGACAACCTCCCAATTACGATTCTGACGATGGATGTAGACTCCGATGAATCGGTAAAAGCCGCTATGGCCGAAGTACTAGCCAAAGCCGGACAGATTGATGTGCTAGTCAACAATGCGGCCATTATGCCCATCAGTGCTGTGGAAGAAACGAGTTTCAGCACGTTTCAGGCCGTCATGCAGACCAACTACTTCGGTACAGTACGTTGCATACAGGCAGTATTGCCGGGAATGCGGCAGCGGCGGAGTGGATGCATCATCAATGTGTCGTCGGTAGCCGGAAAAATATACAGCGCCTGCTTTGGCGCCTACTGCGCCACCAAAGCCGCAATCGAGGCCCTGAGCGAGAGCCTGGCCGGAGAAGTAAGTCAGTACGGAATCCGGGTGGCGCTAGTGCAACCGGGCGTCATTGATACGCCCCTGATTGACAAGGGCGACGCCGTACCTCCACATACCGCCTACTACCAGCACGCCCGGCTAAAAGCCTATCTGGCTGCGTCGGTTTCATATCACGTCCCTGCTTCGGAGGTAGCCGAAGTTATCCTGGCGGTAGCTACGGGTCGGAATGCTGATTTCCGCAGTCCGGTAGGAGCCGACGCCCTGCCGCTACTGGGCTGGCGGGCTTCACTATCCGACGACGAATGGATTAACACAAGCAATCTGGATGAAGAAACCTGGATTGCAGGCATGGGGCAGATGGGGATGGACGTGCGGCCGCATTTGCAGACTCTTAAGGTGACTGTTTAATATTCTTACAAAATCGTAAACCATCATTTCTTATGAAAACCAAACTTTTCACCCTGATTCTACTGCTGGGCAGCGTAGTTGCTTTTGCCCAGAATAGCACTGCCCAACAGGCGGCCTCTGCCGAAGATGAAGCCGCTATTAAAAAAGTAGTTGAAGCGGGTACAACTGCGGCCTACGCCAAAGATATTCCCGCATATAAAAACCAGTGGGCAAACGCTCCCTACATTTCTCGAATTAATGCAGGTACGGAGGGCAAAGTAACTAAAATTGTGGGCGAGGAATTCCAGAAAGCTTACGAGGATTGGGAGAAAAACGGTAAGCCTATTGATATCAAGGTATCGCGCGATAACTGGCTCATCCGGGTTAATGGCAATTCTGCCTTTGTGGTCTTCGACCAGCACAATCAGAATCCCGACGGAACAACGCGTGAAAGCGTAGAGGAGCGTTACATGGAACGGATCAACAACAAGTGGAAGATTGTGAGCATGACAATTTTGCCTAAGAAGTAATTAGATCAAGTATACAGACCCAAAGTCGTATTTATTCACGATTGGAATGAGCCAATAACAAACGAACCCCGCTGTTTCCGGCGGGGTTCGTTTGTTATTGGCGTCTAGCCATCAATAACCCAACACCGTAAACTCGGTTCTCCGGTTGCGCTGGTGTTCTTCTTCTGTCTTGGCATTCTGTACGATGAGTTGCCGCTCGCCGTAGCCTTTGGCGGTCAGGCGGTCGGTTTCGATGCCTCTTGAAATAAGGTAGTTCACCGCTGATTGGGCACGTTGCTGCGAAAGGTTGTTGTTGTACGCGTCGGTGGCGCGGGCATCCGTATGGGACGCAAGCTCGATCTTGATCGTCGGATTATCTTTCAGAATCTGCACGAGTTTGTCTAGCTCCTCGGCGGCGTCGGAGCGGATGTTGTACTTGTCCAGATCGTAATAGATGTTTTCCAGCGTGAAGGTCTTGTTCAGTTCCAGGTCGTCCAGCCGTACCGTCACGCGGTAAGTGGTATCAGTCAGTACTTTATTGAGGAATATGGGGGGAATACTCTTGCCATCCATTGAGAATGGTTCACGCTTGGTGATGAACCCTTTCTTTTCCACCAGAAGTACATAGTCTTTTCCCTCATCCAGCTTGTATTTACCAAAGGTACCCTGATCGCCTGTCGTCAACGTTGTCAGTTCCACATCCGCACTGTCAGCCAGGATACGTACCCTTGCGGAGTCAATTGGCGTAGAGGCGGTATTATTTGCGAGGACGGTACCTTCCAGAAAATACCGCACCACTTTGGGTTGTCCCTTGATGTAATTCGGGTTGTTGGGGTTCATCGGGTTGGTGGGATCATTCTGCGCCAGAATAGTCGAGTCAGGCGTTTTTGCTACGGGGTTCGAGAAGAAATAAATATCGTCGTCGCCTTTACCGCCCTCCCGGTTGGAAGCGAAAAAACCATTATCAGTATCCTCAAAGAAAACCAATCCAAAATCGTCCTGCGGCGTATTGAACGGAATACCTAAATTCTCAATGGAAACGACACCCTGCGAACGCACCGCTACGAATAGGTCGAGCTTACCCAGGCCAGGATGCCCGTCGGAGGCGAAGTACAGTTTGTTGTCAGGCGACACGTAGGGAAACATCTCGTCCCCGGCGGTATTGATATCCTTGCCCATGTTCACGGGCTTACTAAAACGTCCCGAGGCGTCTATATTAGTACGGTACAGGTCGACACCCCCCACGCCGCCCGCGCGGTTAGAGGCAAAATAAACCGTTTTGCCATCACGTGAGAACGAGGGCGAACCATCCCAGGCCAACGAATCATTGACGGGTAGGTAGCTGGGTTCAGTCCATTGCCCATCCACAAGGCGACTCAGGTACAAATCCACATCCAGGGTCCCTTTACGCTTGCCGGTATTTCCTCTGGCAAACACGAGCGTCTTGCCATCGTGCGAAAAAGCCGGAGAGCCTTCATTGGCTTCCTCCGCAAATATGCTGGAACTGAATAGGGTAGGGCTACCGCTGGCTTCGCTGGGCTGCTCACCGATTTTAATCTTATAAAGCCCTAACATGGACTGCCCGTTGTTTTTATAGATCTTTTCCTTTTTGGAAGCCGACATCACAAGCTCTCCATTCAGCACAGCGGGCGAAAACTCAGCGCCCGGTGTATTGAAAGGTAGGTCAAGCACCGTTATCTCCGCCTTTTTTTGCTTGATGCGGTCAGTAATTTTCAACGTTTCGACCTCACGCGCGGCCCGTTCTTTCAAGGTTTTGTTGGCTGATTCGTTTTCGGTAAACTGCGCAAATTGTTGCCGGGCTTCGTCGTATTGTCCCGAGGCTTTTAAGGCATAGGCGTACTGGAAACGGGCGTTAGGGTCGGTGGCTCCGGCCTCCATAGCCTTCTGATAGAAGGGGATAGCTTCGCGGTAGCGGTTGGAGAGGCGGTAGGATTCGGCGATGAGGTAGTTGGTTTGGGCAGGATCATAGTTTCCCTCAGCGGCTTTCTGAAAATCCTTCAAGGCCAAATCGTACTCTCCATTCTCAAATTTCTTAACACCATTTTTATAGGCTTGCATCGTAGGATTACAGGCCTGCAAAATAAGACAGAGCACCACCATCAAGGCTCCCGGTGCGCGTCGGCTCAACGTATCCATAGGGGTAGAGTAGAAAAAATACTTGCGCAAATACATAGTTATAAAGTGGAATTTGTAATAATCCCGAAGACAATACTACAGAAACAACGTAGGGAAAGAAAATTCTACGATGGACTAACGCTTTTTTTTGCAAAAAATTGAACGATACTATAGAGTGTCGGCGATCATCCTTCGGCTTTTTGTAAATGTGAGGATTATTGGAGGACTCGCGCATCAAAAGCACTATGTATTAACAACAGTCCAATCTCCACTAAAATTTACTCTCCCTGGCCTACTGAATAACCTACTTTTCCATCGAATGTGTAGAGGTTCTCCGTTTTGATAGTGTCGAAGCCTTTTTGGTTCAATAGGGCCAACTGCTGCCAAATGGATTCTTTGCCGATTGTGGTCTGAGCACCTTCCCCGCTCACGAAGCGACAGCGCCAGTGATCTGTACAAAAGGTTTCGGGAACCCCATCGGGGTACACCTGAACGCCCCGGTTGGTAATCAGTTTAAGCTGCAAAGGAGAATTTTCCAGACCCGAAATCGTATCGCCTAACTCCTGGGAGGTACCCTCCGTCCAATCCAGAAAAATATCCACCCCTACCAGTTCTTTCTGCTGCCTGGTTTCCCCGCCGGAAGTTATGTGAATGGGCTTAGGCGCGGCGGCATAGCTGATTGTCTTGAAATGGACGGGAGTCTGGCCTAATCGTGCGATGATGGCATCGGCGAATCCTTTCGTACCTACCCGTTCTTTGCTTATCCCTTCCTGATAAATATCGCCGGTATGGATGCCGTCCTCGATTGTTTTTAGCCAGGCATTGTGCACGCTGGCGGCAACGTCGCCCTGTCCGATATGAACCAGCATCATGATGGCCCCATTGAGTAAGCCCGACGGATTGGCGATGCCCCGCCCGGCGATATCGGGAGCCGAGCCATGGATGGCCTCGAACATGGCACATTGCTCGCCCACGTTGGCCGAGCCGCCCATTCCTACTGACCCAGCAATCTGCGCAGCAATGTCGGAAATAATATCACCGTAGAGATTGAGTGTCACGATCACCCCGAAACGCTCAGGTGCGTCGGCCAGCAGGGCCGAGCCGATGTCGATAATCCAGTGTTCCTTCTCAATATCAGGATATTCTGCCGCGATTTCGTCAAAAACCCGGTGGAACAGCCCGTCGGTCATTTTCATGATATTGTCCTTCGAAAGGCACGTAACCTTCCGTCGGTTATAGGCGCGGGCGTACTCGAAGGCGTAGCGGATGATTTTCTCACAGCCGGGGCGCGAAATCAATTTCAAACACTGGTACATCTGGTTAGTCTGCCGGTGCTCGATACCCGTGTAGAGGTCCTCTTCATTTTCACGAATAATCACCAGATCCAGCAGCGGGTGTTTAGTTTCAACGTAGGGTGAGTAGGCCATGGAAGGACGTACATTGGCAAATAGCCCCAGCGTGGTACGTGCTGTCACGTTCAGGCTCTTGTAGCCGCCACCCTGTGGTGTAGTAATGGGTGCCTTTAAAAAAACCTTATTACGGCGCAAGGACTCCCAGGCGCCGGGCTGAATGCCCGCCTTGCTACCGCTTTTGTATACTTTCTCACCAATTTCAATCACCTCAGGCTCAATGCGCGCACCAGCGGCGGTGAGTATATCGAGCGTGGCGGCCATAATTTCGGGACCAATGCCGTCGCCGTACGCGACAGTAATAGGAGTGTTGGTTGATGACATGTGATTTGTATATTTTGCGACTATTGTTGTATACTCAAAAATGGTACGGGCAAGAGGCGAACAAAATCGTTCCAGAAGGTGCGGATGCTGAAAAAATAAGAACTCGGCCCAGTTTAGCAATAGCAATAACCTCCACAGCGGACGACTTGGGCAGGATTTGCAATAATACATCTATCCGGCGAGATTAGCCGGTTTCGTCAAATAATCAAAGGGTACCTTTTGTAAATCAATAACGGTTGCTTACTTTTGCAGTCCGATTTTTTCAAAAATACTGTATTTACCAAAACGAACAGCCGATTAGTTGTTCAAAATCAAATCGTTAAATGCCTACTATTTCACAGTTAGTCCGTAAAGGGAGAGAGAAAATGACATGGAAATCCAAATCTCCGGCTTTGGATTCCTGCCCGCAGCGTCGCGGGGTGTGTACTCGTGTGTACACCACGACGCCCAAGAAGCCCAACTCGGCGCTTCGTAAGGTAGCCCGTGTGCGCCTTAGCAATCAGAAAGAAGTGAACGCTTACATTCCTGGGGAAGGCCACAACCTTCAGGAGCACTCCATCGTCCTCATTCGTGGGGGACGGGTAAAGGACTTGCCTGGGGTTCGTTATCACATTATCCGGGGTGCATTGGATACCTCCGGCGTAAATGGCCGCAAGCAGCGTCGTTCTAAGTATGGAGCGAAGCGTCCTAAGCCAGGTCAAGTGGCTGCAGCCCCATCAAAAGGCGGCAAGAAGAAATAACACGGGAAAGCTCTCGACTTTTTATTAGAAAATATTCTTTGATATAAAAGGGAAGTAATCTTGTCAAAAGTGGCGAGATGAATGAGTTGCAAAACGAAACCTCACTTAAAAAACATTTGCAGTAATGAGAAAAAGCAAACCAAAGAAAAGATACATCCTGCCCGATCCGAAATTTCGCGACGTGCAGGTAACCAAGTTCGTCAATAACTTGATGTATGACGGCAAAAAAAGCACCGCCTTCACAATTTTCTATGACGCTATGGAGCTGGTGGAGAAAAAAACTAGCGAAAGCGGTCTGGAATTGTTCCGTAAAGCATTGAACAACGTAACGCCCGGTGTGGAAGTAAAAAGCCGCCGCGTGGGTGGTGCTACCTTCCAGGTGCCAACCGAAGTTCGTCCCGAGCGGAAGCAGTCGCTGGGTATGAAGTGGCTCATCAGCTATGCTCGCAAACGTGGCGAGAAAACGATGATGGACCGCTTGGCGGCTGAAATCATCGCGGCTTCCAAAGGAGAAGGTGCGGCTGTGAAGAAGAAGGACGATACGCACCGTATGGCTGAAGCCAACAAGGCGTTCTCTCACTTCCGTTTCTAGGAAAAAAGCATTTTTGAAAAAATACGGAAAGCCCGCTTCATTTTGGAGCGGGCTTTTTTTGCTATATGCGCAATTGATAGCCTGTTTAGTACAAGTTTTATAAAAAAATACAAAGAGGTCGTTGTTTTTAGGAAGGAAATATCCTAATTTTGCACTCTCATTTTTTGAAAAACGTGTGGAAAGTACTGCAACTTACACGTACTCAGCTCGAACACATTTAGCAACAGACATATAAACAATTCACTTCCAGTATGGCACGTGATTTAAGATTGACCAGGAACATTGGTATTGCTGCCCACATTGATGCGGGTAAAACAACGACTACGGAACGTATCCTTTACTATGCGGGCGTAAGCCACAAAATTGGCGAGGTACACGATGGCGCAGCCACGATGGACTGGATGGAGCAGGAGCAGGAACGTGGGATCACCATTACTTCGGCTGCTACGACAGTAGACTGGATGTACCGCGATGAGAAATACCATATCAACATTATCGATACTCCCGGCCACGTAGACTTTACTGTAGAAGTAAACCGCTCTCTCCGCGTATTGGACGGACTTGTGTTCCTTTTCAGTGCAGTGGATGGCGTAGAGCCACAGTCGGAAACAAACTGGCGTTTGGCTAATAATTATAACGTAGCTCGTATCGGATTCGTCAACAAGATGGACCGTTCCGGTGCTGACTTCCTACAAGTTTGTGCGCAGGTGAAAGAAATGTTGGGTAGCTATGCGGTACCCTTACAACTACCTATCGGCGCCGAAGAAAACTTCCGGGGTGTGGTGGATCTGGTGAACTTCCGGGGTATCGAGTGGAACGAAGATGATAAGGGAATGACCTTTAGGGAGGTACCTATTCCTGATGATATGCTCGAAGAAGCTACTGAATGGCGCGAGAAATTGCTTGAGGCCGTAGCCGAATTCGATGATACGCTGATGGAAAAATACTTTGAAGATCCTGCCTCGATCTCAGAAGACGAGATTTTGGCGGCTCTTCGCGCGGCTACAATAAGCATGAAGATCGTACCCATGGTGTGTGGCTCTTCATTTAAGAACAAAGGTGTACAGACGATGCTGGATTACGTGATGGCTATTTTGCCTTCACCGCTTGATAGGGGCCAAATCATGGGAACTGACCCCCGCACCGAACTACCTATCACCCGTACCGCAATTGGCACTGATCCTTTCTGCGCCCTGGCGTTTAAAATTGCTACCGATCCTTACGTAGGTCGTTTATGCTTTATCCGCTCCTACTCAGGAACGCTTGAATCAGGCTCATACGTTCTGAATAACCGTTCGGGTAACAAAGAGCGTATCTCTCGCATCTTCCAGATGCACGCTAATAAGCAGAATCAAATCGAACGCCTCGAAGCGGGAGATATTGGCGCTGTGGTAGGTTTCAAAGACATCAAAACCGGAGACACTCTGTCGGATGAGAAAAACCCGATCGTGCTGGAATCCATGGTATTCCCTGAGCCCGTCATTGGCTACGCTATCGAGCCCAAGAAAACGGCTGATCAGGATAAATTCGGTAATGCGATTGCCAAACTGATCGAGGAAGATCCTACCCTACAGGTCAACACCGACGAAGAAACCGGTCAGACCATTATTCGGGGTATGGGCGAGCTTCACCTGGAAATTATCATCGACCGGATGCGACGTGAATTCAAAGTTGAGGTTAACCAGGGTGCACCCCAGGTAGCTTACAAGGAGGCTTTGACCAAGACATACGAGCATCGCGAAGTTTACAAGAAGCAAACAGGTGGTCGCGGTAAGTTCGCTGACATCGCTTTCGAGATTGGACCACGCGACGAGCCAGAAGAAGGCAAGGAGAAAGAGCAGGGCTTGCAATTCGTTAATGCAATCGTAGGTGGTGTCATTCCCCGTGAATTCATCCCTTCTATACAGAAAGGTTTTGATGAAGCGATGAAAAACGGTCCTTTGGCTGGATATCCACTTGACTCCATGAAGGTGCGTATCTTCCACGGGTCTTTTCACGATGTGGATTCCGACTCCTTCTCTTTCGAGATGGCAGCACGGATTGGCTTTAAAGAATCAGCGCGTCAAGCGGGTGCTCGTTTGCTAGAACCTATCATGGCTGTAGAGGTAGTGTCTCCTGAAGAATACACGGGACCTATTACAGGTGACTTAAACCGTCGCAGGGGTGTGATGAAAGGTATGGACACCAAGGCGGGTTCGCAAGTAGTCAAAGCCGATGTACCCCTCTCCGAATTGTTTGGTTACGTTACGGACCTACGTACAATTACGTCGGGACGTGCTACTGCTAGTTTAACATTCGCGCATTACGACTTTATTCCACAAAACCTGGCCGATGCTGTAATTAGTAAGGCAAAGGGTGGCGCGGTGAATGCCTAAAAGAAATGAAATATCAGAATCTTAAAGGCCCTGATATCATAAAAAAGATAATTGCCTGGTGAAGTGAATGGTTCTTTCGCCAGGAAAGGCCCGTCGGGAACGGGAAATTTTATGAACCACTCAATAAAAACTGACAATGAACCAGAAAATTCGCATTAAGCTCAAATCGTTCGACCATAATCTGGTTGATAAATCGGCTGAAAAAATCGTAAAGGCGGTAAAGGCTACCGGTGCCGTTGTAAGCGGACCCATCCCCCTGCCCACTAAGAAGGAAAAATTTACTGTACTGCGTTCACCCCACGTGAACAAA
>JBBRDE010000029.1:0-28417 GCA_038204185.1 Cytophagales bacterium | reverse complement strand
TTCTTCGCGGATGCCGGTCTGATGGTAGGCTATGCTGTACAACTTGTACCAGTAGCGTCGGTAAATTTCTTCGAAGGCGGACATCTTGCCTTCCCGAAGAAAAAGTACCAAACGCTCGTCGTCGAGTTGTTTTAGGGTCATGGGGTTAGAGAATATTGGAATCGTTACAAGTATAGTAGAACAAGTACCGGATATCCCTAAATAATTTTAGAAAATAATTGAATTATTTTATTTGGAGGGTGTAAATGGCCATATTTTTGATGATTATATACCCTATGGACAAATTTCAAAATAAATACCGGATTCCCTCGGCCCGCGCCCAGTGGTGGGATTATGGCTGGAACGGGGCGTACTTCATCACCATTTGCACCGCGCGTCGCGAGCATTTCTTTGGTGAAATCGTTAAGGAGAAAATGGATTTGTCGCCGGTAGGAGTCATGGCGGATGTATTTTGGCACGAAATCCCCCATCACGCCCGGTTTGTCGAATTGGGGGATTTTGTGGTGATGCCCAACCATATTCATGGGATTTTGATCATAGATAAACCGGAAATCGTATCCCCCGCTACCGTAGAGACGTTGCATGAAACGTCTCTACTCACGTTACCGACCAAAAACATGGCAAAAATTTCCCCCAAGGCGGATTCTGTTTCGGTTATCCTGCGTTCGAACAAATCGGCGGTTACCAAACATGCCAACCGGTTGGGTTTTCAACATGGCTGGCAAACCCGTTTTCACGACCACATCATCCCGGACGATGTCGAATACCAGTGCATCGCGGATTATATTGCCAATAACCCTGGTAATTGGCGGGATGATAAATTGTATGGACCTTGATTGTCCATGGGTTGCGTTTATTTAGATGTTGTGTTCATTCAGACGTTGCGTGCAACGTCTCTACGACGATGACGTTTACCACTTCCCCTGCATATTGTCCGCATATTTCTGGCAGGAGCCCGTGTTCAGCAGCAGCACGTGCTCTTCCGGTCTGATCCAGCCTTGGTGCAGTAGTTTTTTGGTAGCCGCCCAGATGGCCCCGCCTTCGGGGGCTACGAAAATCCCTTCTTGCTGGCAGATTTCCCTGGTTCCTTCTATCATTTCTTCTTCGGATACAGCCAGGGCCGTACCTCTTGACTCATGCAGGACGTTAAGCATCAGCGGCTCGCCAATGGGACGGGGTACCGCGAGCCCGTTGGCTAGGGTGGGTTTGCCCACGTAGTTTTTGCTGTCGGGCTGTTTGCCAAGAAAGGTATCTACCACGGGACTGCATTCTTCCGACTGAACGGCCACCATCCGGGGCAGGGGCTGGTCGGGGGCCAGCCAGCCCAGTTGTTTCATTTCGTCAAAGGCCTTCCAGATGCCGATAAGGCCGGTACCGCCTCCGGTGGGGTACATGATCACATCCGGAAGCTGCCAGTTGAGCTGCTCCGCTATCTCGTAACCCATGGTCTTTTTACCTTCAATCCGGTAGGGCTCTTTTAGGGTGGATACGTCGAAGTAGCGTCCGTCGGGGTTCATCTCCCGGACTATGGCAGCGCAGTCGTTTATCAATCCGTCGATCAAAATCACCTGCGCTCCGTAGGCGAGGCATTCATCCTTAAAAGCATCGGGCGTATGACGGGGCATCACCACCACCGCCTCCATGCCAGCGCGGGCGCAGTAAGCCGCCATAGCTACCCCCGCGTTACCCGCCGTGGGCACGATGCAGGCATGGTGGCCGTATTCTTTGGCTTTGGAAATGGCCATACTCAACCCTCTGGCCTTGAAGGAGCCGGTTGGATTGAGGCCTTCGTCTTTCAGCGTCAGTCGGTTCAAGCCGTACTGGTTGGCCAGCCGCTCTATGGGGAGCAGGGGCGTCCACCCTTCCCCAAGGCTTACTTGGTTTTCGGGCTGGAACACCGGAAGTACCTCCATGTACCGCCAGAGCGAATGGGGGCGCGAACTCAGGTCAGTCCGCGAAAGGGGATTATTTCCCAAATCATACTGGCACAGCAGGGGAGCCTGGCAGCAGGGGGAAACTGTATGCGTCGCCTGGGCCGAATGGACGGTGCCGCAGTGGGAGCAATACAGGTTGAGTAGCAAGGATGAAGTGGTAAGTACAGGCATAAGTATCATTGTTTGCCCGCAAGGTGGGTTCAAAGTCCACCCGATGCAAATGGTATTTTGTCATGAGCTATTCCCTTAGGGAATAGAAGCGCTGGGTTGCGCGAATGAACGCATTGGCCCATTGGTTGTTCTCGGTGCCTATGCGTTGAATAAAGTGGAAACGGCGCTGGATGGACAGTCCGGCGATCGGTACTTCTACCAGGGTACCCCTTTCCAACTCATTCAGGATGGCCAGCCGGGGTAGAAAAGAGAGGCATGTGTCCGCTAGCACAAAGTTTTTCAGGGCTTCAGTACCTCCCAGCCTTATCCGAATCTGTAAGCCGGACAGGTTGACCCCCTGTTTTTTGAGGGCGGTCTCTACGGCAGCTAACGTACCTGACCCGGCTTCGCGCAGCGCCAGCGGAATGGTGGGAAGGTGCTCCAGCGTAAGGATTTGCGTCCGAAGGGGGCTATTGGCAGAACAGACCGCTATAACCTCATCAGTCATAAAGGGGATGTAGGAGAGGGTATTCAAGTGATTTTCGCTCTCCACAATTCCCACATCAATTTCATGTTCCAACAGGGCTTTTTGTATGTTGGTGGAATTGCGGTTGAGAGCGCCGATCTGAATGGTGGGGTACTGCCGCAGAAAAGCCGACAGCACGGGAGGAAGTACGTACAGGCTGATGGTGGTGCTGGCGCCGATGGCTAGCTTGGTGGGAGGCAGGAAGCTTTCGTTAAGCTCGTGCATGGCGTGGTGGAGTTCCTGTTGTAATAGGGTAGCCTGCTGCAATTTCTCATACAGTAACTTTCCGGCGGCGGTTAGGCTCACACTCGTGCCGTGGCGCTCAAACAGTCCGGTTTTGTAGTAGGCTTCCAGGGATTTGATCTGCTTGCTGATGGCCGACTGGCTCAGAAAGAAGGTTTGACTGGCTTTTGTGAAGCTCAGCAAACGCGCCACTTCCATAAATACCTGATGTTGTAAGGATAGCATGGTCCCAAGGTAGGGGTTTGGGTGGATAGTTGCATTGTTGGGTTGAGAGGCTGATTTGGCGGAGTTCTATGCAGGCGGGAAGGTAAAACGTACTAATCCTGGGGAAAGTCTCCTCGGAAACGCAGGTTTTCGACGTAAATGAATAAGCATCGAGCTTTGCCTTTGGGGAAATTCAGCCGAACTGCCAGGGGCATGGCCTCTTGCGCCAAGAACATAGATGAGTCGGGATCAAAGAAGCGATAAGGCCCAGTGATTTGGGCCAACAGCAAGACCCGGCTTGTGTCCTGGTGGGTTTGGCTGAGCACTCGCTTGAGGCTATCGGTGGGTAGATCCGCCTGACTCACCGCAACGGGTAGCGTTGAAATCAATAGCAGAAGGGCAAGGCAGGATGTCTTCATAAGTGATCAGCGCTTTATAGCGTAATGACAAACTCGGTGTACTCGCCTTCCACACTTTCCAACTCCAAAGTTCCCCCATGCCCCTTCGTCACAATATCATAGGCCAAACTTAGGCCTAAGCCCGTGCCTTCGCCCGTAGGTTTGGTGGTGAAAAAGGGCTGGAATATCTTCTGCTTCACCGCGTCGGGTATGCCCACACCGTTGTCCCGTACCCGGATTTCAACCGCCTTTTCCAGCCTTTGGGTGCTTACCCACACGGTAGGGGTATACGTCTGGTCGGCCAAAACCCGCTTTTGCTGCACGGCGTAGAAGGCATTGTTGTACAGATTCAGTAACACCCGCCCGATGTCGGGGGCTACTACCTCCACTTCTCCCAGGTTTGGGTCATAGTCGGTGACTAGCTCGCATTGGAAGTCACTGGCCTTGGCCGGATCGCCGGACCGCCGCAGGCCCTGGTAGGCCAGCCTCAGGTATTCGTCGGCCAGTCGGTTCAGGTCGGTGGGCTGGCGCTCACCGGGGGTGGTGCGGGCGTGCTCCAACATGCCGCGCACGATGGCGTCGGCCCGCTGGCCGTGGTGGTGGATTTTGCTTTCGTTTTCACGGAGGTCAGCAAGTAGGGCTTGTGCTTGGTCCATATCTCCTTTTTTCAACTCTTCTTCCAGTTCTTCCAGTAGCTCGACGTTGACTTCGGCGTAGTTGTTGACGAAGTTGAGGGGGTTCTGGATCTCGTGGGCGATGCCAGCCGTGAGCTCACCCAGACTGGCCAGTTTCTCCTTCTGGATGAGCTGCGCCTGGGTGGCTTTGAGTTCAGCCAGCGTGATCTCCGTGTTTTCTTTGGCTTTGTCCAGTTTTATAAAATCCTCATACCGGGCATAGGCAATGGCGAATGACTCGGCCAATGCTTTTACCAGATTAATTTCTTCATCGTTTACTATATGCGTAGAGCCAACATACAGCATTCCCTGGGTAAAAGGAACAAAGTGCAGATCGAGGGATTCGGGCGGTGTAGCGGCACCCTGATAGGTTTCGGGGCTCTGGATCTGTCCCTGTTCCATTAAGGACTTGGACCAGTTGAGAAAATCCTCCCTGTTCCAGTGTTGATGGTACACTTTTCCCCTTCGCCACGAGTCTACCGTTTGAGAAGTAGTGTCACTGGCATTGAAGGGCAAATGTAATACTGCCAGGGACTGCCCATCGGGCGTTGATAGATATGCCTCTATCATGGCTTCTTTTTCATGAATGATAAAAACACCGCAACGGATAAACGGGATGCCCAGGGTAGTCAACTCATTCCATACCAGGGGAATAATTCTTTGCAGATCGGCAGGCGTACGCATGGAGGCAATTTCGGCCCTTAACCTGTCCAGCGAAGCCTGCCTTACAGCAAGGCGTGTGTTGGCTTCCGCCTTTTGCAGGTCATGGAAGCGGGTATAGGTCAAATCAAAAACCCTTGCAAACCGCATCAAAATATCAAATGCATCGTAAGTCAACGGTTCTTGGCTGGCCATAGTCAGGCAGCCAAAGGTACTGAAAGAGGCAGAAAGGCAAACCCGGGGTACAGATTTCATGTAATTTTTTGCCGCTTCGGGTAGGGCTGAAAGCTCCGTTTCTGAAAAAATAAATTCATCCCAACTTCTCTTAACTTCACCCTCTAACACAAATTCCCATTTCTCCTTTCTTTCTTTCCACCCTGTAAGGTAAGCCAGATGGGGTTTGTGTTCATGGAATGGGAGTTTAAATCCCCTCTGGAGTTCAGGGGCTTCAGGGCTTGCCATCCACCAAGTAACACCCCCTGAAGGATCAAACATCAAGATAAAGCACCGGTCGAATGCTACGTCAAGCTTGGTCAGTTCAGCATATACAGTGGATATCAGTGAACTCAATTCATCGGATCGTTGCATGGCCATGGCCCTTGCCCGCACCCTTTCCAGGCCCAATTGAATCTGAGCTTCCCTGGCCTGGGCCTCTGCTTTTTGCACATCAAGAAAACGAGTAAAGGTTTGTTCAAAAACCTTTGCGAACCGGATAAATACGGGATGTTCAGTTGGACAGTGGTCCGGGGTGGCTAAAACAATAAATCCGTATTTAAAGTATACAATATGGAATACATATTCCGGCATGGGATCCTCATATGTAGCAGGATCGGGGAGAAGTGTCGAAATATACTCCAAATGTTCTTTTAATTTTTCTCCCCTGACTTCTTCAACATAGAGGGTTTCTCCTTTCTTCCACCCCTCATACATCTTCGCTGAGAGACGATCATGCGTATGGTTGTAGGTTACCTTCGGCATCTCCCCTGTAAACGGATCCCACATCCAGGCTTTGGATTCTGGTTTAACAGCATTACAAATATGAATTCCCGTTCCTGATAAAGGGATGTCTAAAGATTCCAGCTGCCTAAGAATTAGCATGTTAGTTTCGTCTAATTCATCACTTTTTTGCATGGCCATTGTTCTGCTGCGCACCCGTTCTATTGCCGCTTCTATCTTTGCTTCCCTTGCTTGTGCTTCGGCTTTTTGCAGATCGAGGAAGCGGGTGTAGGCTTGTTCAAAGACTTTGGCAAATCGGATTAAGATTTTGAAATCTTCCTCTTTTGTGGGGTGTCCCGACCAACTGTCAAAGCCGATCATCGAGTTTTTTTCAGCAGCAAAATGTGCCGTCCAGTTTACTTTTTCGATCTGAATTTGTCTTATGGATTCCGGAATTTTTGATTCATTGTATTTGGTTACGTAACGGAAATACTCATTTTTCACCTCTCCCGAGTAAGACCTATTGATAATATGTTCACCATTCTCAATTGCATTCCAAAGGTCTTTTAGTATGGTGTTGTTCTCTACCGCTTTATCAAAGGGAAGGTCAATTTTTACCGGTGCAGATAAATGATTGGTGGCAATCCAAAGACTGATGTTCCGCTTCTCTTTGTCAAAAATAAAAATCAGGGCTCCGTCAAATGAAAGTCCCAGTTCTGCAAGTCGATCAAATAAAGAACCTGCCACTTGCTCCAACTCAGTCGAACGATGCATAGCCAATGAGCTTGAACGCACTTTTTCAAGTGCAGCCTCAATCTGCGCTTCACGGGTCTGTGCCTCGGCTTTTTGCAGGTCAAGAAAGCGGGTATAGGTCAGATTAAAAACAGTGGCAAAACGCTCCAGTATTGTATGGATTTCGGGAGCGAGCGGCTCACTGGATTGAATAACGAGGTAGCCTTGGGAAAAATAAGCGAGGTTGTGCAATCGGCGTCCTTTGAGTTGACTCTCATTGACCTGTATTCCCAATTCTTCGCGGGCATAGCGTATATACTCCCAAAACTCTTCCCCTTGCAAATCAATTACCTGCGCCTTTTGGCCTGATTTCCAACCGGCATATACTTTTTCTACAGTTATCTTTTCATCCAATCGGGACACAAAGCGCTTATTTAATTGTTGGCCGGCTTGGTCGGTTGCCCATATATTCACAATTTCCTTTTGCTCATCAAAAATGCCGATAACAAATCGGTCAAAAATGCCGCCCAATTGGCCGATCTGTTGATAAAGAAGGGTGGCCACTTCGGCCAATTCCTCACTTTTAAACATCGCCATGGTGCGGCTGCGGACTCGCTCCAAAGCCACCTCAATTTGCAGTTCCCTTTCCAGCCGGACCAGCTGAGCTTCCTGCTGTTGAAGCTTACTTTCCAGCTTTTCATTTGCTTCCTTCAGATCATTGGTAGCTTTTCTCATAGTTGATCAGGTCAAGTCTTCACTAAAAGTGAAAAGGTACTTCCCTCTCCTTCTTTGGGTTACGCAATATAAAGATTAGAGGGGGAATAGGCGTGCTTTTCCTGAGTAGTGACCCGTTAGCGATAATCGTCGAAGAGGTTTTTGTAAAGCCCGTCGGCTCCCTGCATCTACTTTGGCAACTTAGTAAGTTGAAGGGGGTACATACAACTGAAGTATGTGCGAGAGGAGTGTACGATCATCTATCGTTCCGGGAAATGTAAAAACAGTGCAGGCCCTTTGCATTGGTAATAGCGGCCTGTATGGACGAAAAGAAAACTACGCCGTGGCCCGTGTCTCCACGGGCTTTCCGAACCAGGGTAATAGCGACCTGTAGATTTACCTTGGGGTAAAGCATCTAACGCACTTCCGGCATCCGGTTCAACACCGCCTGCAACTGCTGTTGAACTGCTTTCGCTTGCCCGGATAGGGCGGTGGTATCCAGCGGATGCTGCTCCCGGATATCTCTCTCCACATTATAAAACCGACCGTCGCCATACAGCTTGTGGGTATGATTGCGGGCAAAAACACCATCCTTAAATTTTCCCCAGCGAGGCTGGTAGTACATGTAGACGTAGGGTTTGGAGCTACTTTTTTTGCCCAAGATTTTTGGGAGGAAACTCTTGCCATCTACCTCGCTGGTTACCTTTATCCCAGCAGCCTCCGCGAGCGTAGGTAGGAAATCCGTAAAGTCAATCAGGTCTTGATTTACCACTCCCTGAGGCGATCGACCCGCCCAGTAGGCAATCAGGGGTACCCGGGTACCCCCGTCGGTCATGCTTCCCTTTTCACCCTTCACTGATCTACCGTCTTTCATTGTACTGGTAATGGCGACGTTGGTACCATTGTCTCCGGTAAATATCACCAGCGTATTCTGATCCAGTCCGGTCTGTCGTAGCTTGTCCAGAATCTTTCCTACCAGTTTGTCGGAGTAGTGCACCATGTCCTTGAAGTGATGGTTGCTCTCTTTGTAGCGGTCGGATGATTGGCTCCATTCTTTGCTGGCAGGGGTAGGTACAAAGGGATCGTGTACCAGAGCCATGGGGTAGTACACAAAAAAAGGTACCTGCTTCTTTTTCTCGATAAAATCCAGAATAAAATCGGTGAAAATATCCGGCCCGTAAGCGTTCCCGTTGCGAGGCAGATTTTTGCCATTCTGCACGATTAGCGGATCGGCGTACCTTTCGCCCAATCTCGCCCCCTGCTGCAACTGCCAGAGGCAATACTCATCAAAGCCGAAGTGATTGGGGCGAGTTGTATCGTCCCAGCCGGGTTGCTTATCTGGTCCTGAGATGCCGTTTAGCTGCCATTTCCCGGCGATGCAGGTGGTATATCCAGCTTCTTTCAGAAGGTTGCCAAAGGTTTTTTCCTTCGGGTTCAGGTACCCAAAGGCCTGGTAGTTTCG
This sequence comes from Cytophagales bacterium, assembly GCA_038204185.1. Lineage (GTDB taxonomy): Bacteria > Bacteroidota > Bacteroidia > Cytophagales > Spirosomataceae > Salmonirosea. The sequence continues at coordinate 19,784 of JBBRDE010000029.1, read as the reverse complement.
GAAGTTATACTTGCCCGTCATAAGTTGCACCCGCGAAGGAGTACACAGTGGCTGGGAGTAGCAATGCGTAAACCGTACGCCCTCTTTGGCGAGTTTGTCCAGATTGGGTGTGGAGTACATCGCGCTACCGTAGCTACCCAGGCACTCATAGCCCATGTCGTCCGCCATAATGAGCACGATATTGGGTTTCCTGTTCTTCTCAGGTACCTCCGGCACTGGTTTACCCTGTCCTGAGTGAAAATATGTAAGAAGCCCGGTAAATACTGGGAAAAGGAGTGCGATTAACCTGATTACCATATCGTATAACTTTTAGTTAGACTTTTCTAAATCAACTACCGTATAGACTGCTCCGGCAACTCCGATTTTATTCCTTCATCCAGCGGCATTTTATCGGGCTCAGCCCCGGCTTTTTTCAGTAGCTGGGCCAGTTGAGTTTGCAATTCTTTTAGCTTATCTCCATAAGCAGGGTCTTTGATTAGGTTACGGTCTTCGTTGGAGTCGCTGGCCAGGTGGTAAAGTTCGGATAAGTGTTTGTCAGGCGAGCCGTCGCCGGTAGGGTAGTGGATGTACTTCCATTCGTCGGTACGTACACCCCGTACGTTGGGCGTGTACGGAAACTGCTTTTCGTAGTTGTACTCATAAAACCAGGCGTTGCGCCAGTTGGTGGTGTCGCCCTGCGCCAGGCGCTTGAACGACTGTCCGTGTATATTCTGCAAGGCCGGGGCGCCGCAGAGATCCAGAATCGTGGGGGCAATATCCAGCGTGAGTACCTGTTTGGTTACGACCACCGGCTTGTTGGTAGGCGTGAGGCCGGGAAAGCGGACGATCAGCGGTATGTGGATGCTGGGGTCGTGCATGGTGCGCTTGTCAACCATGCCGTGCTCGCCGTTGAGCAAGCCATTGTCTGAGGTAAAGACAAAAATGGTATTGTCAAGTTCGCCGGATTCTTTTAAAGTTTTGTACAATTCCCCCACGCTATCATCGACGGAGAGGATAGTACCCCAATAGGCTTGGATCATGGCTTCAAAATCCTTTACCGCCTCGGGCGAAGAGTCCGGAAATTTCTTGCGCCATTCAAAGAGCGGCCCGTAGATTCCGTGCCAGGTAGCCAGGCGTTGTTTGATCCATTCGGGTTTGTCGTCCAGTTCAAAAGCGCTTTTGGGGTAGGGGATGCTCACGCCGTCAAAAGCTTTGGCGTACTTGGGCTCGGGGGTATAAAAACTATGCGGTGCTTTATGGCCCAGAATGAGCATGAAGGGCTTGGTACGCTCCTTTTTTAGCCATTCGTCGGCCATTTTAGTGACCACATGGGTATAGTAGCCTTTGATTTCCTTACTACCCTGCCCGTTAATATTGAATTCGGTGTCGAAGTACTTACCCTGTCCTTTGTGGGTCACGAAGTAATCGAAGCCGGGGCGTGGGTTATCATTATTTTCACCCATGTGCCATTTGCCGATGTAGGCGGTTTCGTAGCCGGCCTGTTGCAATTGGCGCGGGAAACTGGGCAAATCGACGGGGTACTCCGTAAAGTTATTCACGACCCCGTGCGCGTGCGCGTATTGTCCACTCAGGATGGAAGCCCGGCTGGGCGAGCACAGGGAGGTGGTACAAAAGTAATTTTTGAAGAATACCCCTTCTTCCGCCAACTTATCAATGTTAGGTGTTTTCAAATGGGGATTCCCCGCAAAACTCAACGCATCCCAGCGCTGATCGTCCGTCAGGATCACGACAACATTGGGCTGTTTGCTCGCCTCTTTTTTGTCACAACCGGCAAAAGCCAACAGGATGGCCAGGGTAAAACTTAATGCTAATGCAACTTGGAGGAATCTTCTCATGATTATTTGTAAGCGGAAAACAGGCAATTTTGAGTCGATAAAGTGATTCTAGGGCTACCCGATTGTTACCCGCAGGGGTTTACTGTTTTTTCCCGTACGCACACCTTTAAACTCCTTCCAGGTTTCCCGGTCAGGCTCGCCGACGCGCACCGTGTACTTGCCCTTTTCAAAGATAGGAGGCCGAAAACTTGTGCCCTTAAGGCGTAGCGTATATTCTATCTCGTTCGTGGTTTCGTTAATTACCTGCACAACGGCATTGGCCTGATCCGTCACCTCGATTTCGGGCAGATACCCATAGGGTGTGCGCCCGTAGTTATCAAGCTGGTTGATGGTGATGGGCCATCCTTCGTATTGGCTGTCGGCGGTAGGCCGGGCTGGGTCAGCGCTACGCTTCCAGCATTCAAAGGTGATTTGACGGCTCTCCGGGTTGATTTTAACAATACCGTACCCTGTAGCCCGGTCGTGGATGATAGCGGGTTTCAAACCGGTAAGGCGTGGGCTAGCCGCCGCGTGCACGGTAATTTTGTTTTTGAAGCCATCCTCAAACTTGCCCGTGTAGGCGGGCCCATTAGGCAGGGGCTGATGATTTGGGGGCAATGTGGGCCACCAGCGGCGCGGGAAGGTGTTGTTCAGAGCCGGGCTGGCAAAAACATAGCCCGCGTCGTCGTGGATGTCTACCCCGTAGCGAATCACCGAGCCGATATGCTGATCACCCGCCAGGTGCAGCGTGTAGGCGCGGCGGATAATGTCCACGGCGCGGTTGCGCTTGCTGTGGGGCCAGCCATTAGAGTCCATGTCGCGGGTAGGGTAGTCGCCACTAACGTATTCGCCGGGTTTGGGAATGGGCAAGGTGGGTACGGCCGAGTCGGCTATGGAGTCTTTGGGAAGCGTGGCCAGGGTACAGAAATTGGTCTGCGAGAGCAGGATTTTCATGCGGGCACCATGACGCCAGTCGGCGGACCACTCGCGCAAAAATTTCTCCTGCCGCGGGCCCAACAGTTCAGCCTGAGGGGCACTAAGGTAGCTTTCGTCTTTGAAGTCCAGGTTGGTGATGAAGCCATTCTGAATCCCCGCTGCGGCGGGAAATATGTTTTTAGGAGCCGATTTGAACTTCCGGTCTTCAATAATCGCAAAACTCAGCGGTCCCCAGTTCCAATGCGTGTAGTACACGTCGATGCCCTGCTTAATCGGGGTAGGGTCATAGGCGTCGGGCAGGTGGCTCGTTTGGGTGTGGTCTACCATCCGTACCCAATCGGGGTGCATCTTGTAGCCGCCCGAGTCCTGGCGCAGGTAGGCTGTGCCTTCGGGGATGGCGGCTTTGCCCCCTTCGCCCCACACATTGCCGTGGTACACATCGTGGTCGTCGGGAATGGTGATGCAGGGTACGTGCCGGAACACATCGCGATAGGACCAGCCGAACTGCTGCCATTTGCGCATATAATCCAGAATAGAACGGTCGAGGGTAGTAGCCTCCACGCCAAAACCACCCGATGACTCGTAGAACTGATCGCCCAGAAAGAGGGCGGCGTGGATGTTGTGGTGCAGGATATTGGCCCGCAGATCGGTGTCCGGAAAGCCATGGTCGGTGTTGCAGCTGAACAACCCAAGCTTAATTAACTGATCCGCGGCCGGAGCCGGAGCGATGCTGCCTTCGTAGTAGTAGGGTAGGGACTGTCCAGTCTGGCTACGCAGCGTGTGGGTCAGTCGGTAAGGGACGGGTCGGGTTTCCTTCCAGTCGGAAAGACGAAAAGCGGCAATGCGACTGACGGGATCGACAGCGCTACTAGCAGCACGTTGCCAGGTATTATTCTTCTGGAGTTCCAGCACTACCTCGCTGCCCGTTCCCTCCACGGGAGCGCATAAGGCGGATAGCTTGACGGTACCATTGTGCAGGGTGTATTGGGCAAAATACAACGGCCCATAGGTTTGATCCGGGTAAAAGACCACTTTGGGGCCACCTACCTGCCAGTTTTTAAACCGGGCCGATGGCGTGAATTCCTGCTGTTGTTGCGTGTTGGCCTGGCTCACCAGCGCCAGACCACCTTCCACTTCGGCAGCAGGTACCTGTTCGATGGTGGTTTCGGCCAAAGTTGCCCCCCCTTCCCGCAGGCGCAGTGTCAGTCGATATCGATCGCTTCCGCGGGGTTCGCCGCTAACTTCAAAAGTGAGGGCCCTTGAAAGGGCTGAGGCTGTTAGCGTAGAATCAATAATTTTTTCCCCGGCTACCCATTGGCCATCGGCCCTTACACCCAGGAACATCCCTTTTCCATAAATGGCTGCCGAACGGTAGTCGTCAATAGGACCTCGGTTACCAACCCGGAAGCCCAGCGCGTCGGTAGGCTCGTCGCGATTCAGGAACCGAACTTCGGCGCTAAGCGAAAAGCTTTCCCTCAGCGGGCCAAGCGCGTGGGTGAGCAATGCCACCGATCGATTTCGGCCCCGGACGTTGCATTCCAATCCCCCGTTAGTAATGTGCCAGTCCTGCAAACGGTTGGCCCACAGATTTTCACCGATCCAGGTACGGTTGGGCAGCGTGTGCCAGGTACTTGCAAAGGGCTGATTGAGTAGAGTAGGAGGTGACGTGGAAGCCGACTCCTGAGCGGTTGCGTTTTTTGGGAGTAAGGTCAGGCTGGCGGATGCTAGCAGGGAGTTTTCCAGGAATGAACGACGTTTCATGCAAGATTTAGTGTAAACAGATCAATGGGTTTGAGATAATTGAAAGCTCAGATTAAAGAAGGAGGAAACAGTGAATTCTTACTTGCCAAGCGGGCCAGTTAACCCCCCGCTTGTGCATCCTGTACCTAGGCAAATTGGCTACTCAGTGACTAGAATTTGATAACATACATACATCGGCCCCGGGGGTAGAGAAGGATTAGATCAAGCCGTTTTTATTCGGGCTTGGGGTATTTCCGAAGGGGGCTATACCTGATATAAGACTCATAAATTTTTTCTCCGTCGCCCACCATTCTGGGGTCATTGGTTTTGGTAAGATACAATTTCAGTTTAGTCCCCAGCTTATCGCGGGTAGCCTGATGCGCAGCTACCTGAGCCAGGTTGGTGAGACAGTACGGGTCTTTGCGGATGTCGTAGAGCTCAACTTCGGGGCGTTTGTCCACGGCCAGGTGAAAGTAGGGGTTGATAGTTGCTTCCTTGCGACGGGTAATCAACGGTGATTCGTTGAAGTCGTCGATGTCCTGATAGGCATCATGCATGGGCCCCAGGGTACCATCGTCTTCGTACTTCTGTGGATCCCCGGCCGGCCAGCGTCCGGGCTGGATATTCCAGATATAAAGGTAGTCGGGCGTGCGCAGCGCACGTTGGGGGTAGCCCAGGTTGTTCCAGCGGGACGAAGAATGCCTTTCGCGTGAGGCATACACGGCCTGCCGTTCTTTATCGAGCACTCCGCTTTTGCTACTCTTGAAAATATTCATCAAACTACGGCCTTCTAGCTGCATGGGATGGTTTTTGATGCCCGCCGCTTCCAGGAAGGTAGGGGCCAGGTCCACGGTGCTGATCAGATCCTCCACGGTGCGGCCGCCCTTGATCTTGTTGCCCCAGCGGATCGCCATCGGTACGTGGAAACCGTACTCGTACACGTTGGCTTTGGCACGCGGGAAAGGCATCCCATTATCCGAGGTCACCACGATCAGTGTGTTTTCTAATTCCCCCTTCTCTTCCAAAAGCCGCAACATGCGGTCGAGATGGCTATCGAACCACTGGATTTCGTACAGATAGTCCAGCATGTCAGATTTAATCTCGGGGTCGTTGGGCAGGAAGTCGGGTACCTTCACATCGGCGATCCTCATTCCGTTTTTCGCACCAATGCCGGTAGGGTAGCGGCGGTGCGGCTCCTGGGCCCCAAACCAGAAACAGAAGGGTTGCCCGTCGGCTTTCTGAGCTATAAAATCCTGGAAATTAGCTGCATAGTCATTGTCGCTGATATTCTGGGGAGCTTCCATCTTACGGGCAGTGTAGGCCTTGCCGGCGGGGTTGTGCTCGCGACCCACCACTTTGCCGGGTCCCCAGCCCTTTCCGGTCATGCCCACGTGGTAGCCCGCTTTTTCGAGGACTTCGGTGTAAGCGGGCAGATCGGCGGGGAATATACTGGCGTGAGTACCGGCTTCGCGGGTTTGCCAGCAATTCAGGCCCGAGAGCAGGGCAGCCCGCGAAGGGCTGCAGCCGGGAGAAGCCACGAAGGCATTTGTCAGCAGGATGCCCTCCCGCGCCACGCGGTCGAAGGCGGGGGTACTGACGGCCTTGTAGCCATAGGCCGAGGCGTGGGGGTAAGACTGGTCGTCGGAAATCACAAAGAGGATATTGGGCCGGGTGGCGGCGGGGCTTTGACCACTGGTGTTTGGCCCATTCCCGATCTGGGGCGTGGTGCGGCAAGATAAAAAAGCCAACGTCAGCAGATGGAGGGTACAAAGACGGAAAGCGAACAAGCTAATTCGTGTCATAGTTTGAGCAGGGATTTTCTGGGTATTAAAGAAGCAGATCGCTCTTAGCTACTGAAATGGATCGGCTTCTCAGGAAGATAATAGGTTTACTTAACGGCTTGAAAAGCCCGGATTTTGCTCCTGAACTTGTTCTTCATTCCGTTTGATTTCGCTGTACGGTATAGAGAACAGGTTATTGGACTGCCAAACTTCGGGAATGAGTATTTGAATAAGTATCAAAAAAAATCCGTTGCCTGAGGACCCAGACAACGGATGTAATGCTTATCAAAACAGGGCATACTACCCGGCGAGGAGATTATACTTTCGGCTCCCAGCCTTTGGCATATTCCCGGCTCCAGAGCTTCTGGGCTTCCTTATCGCCGATGATATGGCCGGTTTTAGGATCAATGTTCAGATCGCGGCCTACGCGCCAGGCAATGTTGCCGAGCTGCATGGCCACCACGCTCTTATAACCAGTTTCTACGTCGCAATTGGGGCGGCGGTTGTTTTTGATGGCATCATAAAAATCGGCTACGTGCAGGCTGTCCATGCCCAGGCTGGGGCTGGCCAGGTTACGGCCCTGCATCTCCTCCTCCGCCATCACCGATTTTACTTCCTTCACCAGTTTGCCTTCCATATCGTATACCTGGTAGCTATCGCCGCCGGTGTCCAGACTGCCGTTTTCGCCGTAGAAAATAATGCCCCGGTCTTGTCCTTCGATTTTGCGGCCGTTGGAGCTGCGCGACTCCCACATGAGAGAAATCCGGCCGGGATAATCCATGATCACGATCTGTGTGTCAGGAGTTTGCCAGTCGTCTTTAAATTCATACCGACCTCCCACGGAGCTTACCCGCGTGGGATAGTCCACATTCAGGCCCCAGCGCGCCACATCCACCTCGTGGGTTCCGTTGTTGAGGGCTTCGCCCGTACCCCAGTTCCAGAACCAGTGCCAGTTGTAGTGAATCAGGTTTTCCTGGTAGGGGGTGCGCACCGCGGGTCCCTGCCACAGCTCATAGTCGAGCCATTCGGGCACGGGGCCGGGCTTCAGTACCGTGGCCTTGCGGTTGTTGGTATACCAGGTCTTGGCGAGGTACACCCGGCCAATAATACCCTGGTGAAGCTGCTCAATGCCTTGCTTGAGTACCGGTGCCGAGCGGCGCTGGGCGCCCATCTGTACCACCTTGTTGTACTTGCGGGCAGCTTCCACAGCCATTTCGCCCTCGCGGGGATTGTGGCTCACAGGTTTTTCCACGTACACGTGCTTGCCCGCCTGGCAGCCCATGATGGTAAGGGGTGCGTGCCAGTGGTCGGGCGTAGCGATGTAGATGGCGTCGATGGATTTGTCTTCCAGTACCTTACGACAGTCTTTTTCCGAGGTGGGGGTTAGTTTTTGCCCTGCCTTCTGAATGGTTTGGATGGCTTTGGGTATGGCCCGCGAATCGACATCACAGACGGTACCTACCTCCGTATTTTTGGTTTTGGCAAAGGTCGCTCCCATGCCATTTCCTCGGCTATTGACGCCGATGGTGGCTACTCGAAGCAGTTCGTTGGCACCAATGATCCGGTTGTAGCTCTTGGGGCTGAAGCCATACGCTGAACTACCTACGGCCATTCCTACGGAGCCTGCCGCTATATTCTTGATAAAATCTCGTCTCTTTTGCATACCGTGTTCTTATAAAGTTTTGATTTTGATATTTCTGAATGCCACTTCGGCGCCATGCTCCTGCAAAAGAATATGCCCCTTTTCTACGGTGCCGAAGGCGGGTACAGCCTCATTGAATTTACTGAAACTGACGGCCTTGGTGTACTCCGGGGTACCCCTGGTAAATTCCAATATTTTTACGCCATTGAGCCAGTGCTCTACTTTTTTGCCCTTGGCCACAATCCGTACGCTATTCCACTGGCCGGGGGCATTCATCTTTTTCAGGGAAGCATTCGGGGGCATTACATCATAAAAGGAGCCCGTCAGGTGATTCTCCTTCTTATTGTCCTCGGCGAGCTTGTCGTCGAGTAGCTGGTATTCGATGCCCAGATTGCCGCCCTTCTCATAAGTGGTGTAAAAATACTTGACCCCGCTGTTGCCTTCGGCTTCAAGGTTGTAGTCAAACATCAGGTCGAAATCGCCATACTGGTTCAGGCTGACGATGTCCCCACCCTTGCCGCCTTTGAGTGCAGTAAGGGTACCTTCTTTTACCGCCCAACCCTGCGGCACGGCGGCTCCCTTGGGGGTATTCCACCCCTGTGTGCTGGTACCGTCAAAAAGTAACTGCCAGCCGTCCCGCTTTTCTTTGGGAGTCAGGGTGTTGGCTTTTTGAGAATAGGCGGCAGAGGAAAGGCCCATGGTAGCTGCCAGGCATCCCATTATAAATAGTCTACTCGTTGGTTTCATACGCATCAGTAACCGGGGTTTTGTTTGATTTTTTCGGGATTGGACTGGATCACCTGCAAGGGGATCGGGAAAAGTAGCATGGTATCATTCCAGGCCGAAGGACTGAAACCATTCTGCACCTGTTGCTCCTGGATCATCACGGGCTTGGCGCGCTCGGTACGTACCAGATCAAACCAGCGGTGGTTTTCAAAGGCCAGTTCCACCCGGCGTTCTTTCTCAATGGCTAGCAAAAATGCCTCATCCGAGCCGAAAGACGAATAATCGGGTAAGACGGAGGCTGATCCGCCAGTACTTTTTCGGGCTCTTTGACGAATCTTGTTCAGATAGGTAAGCGCTACATCCGGTTGCTTTTTCTGCCGTACCAGCGCCTCAGCGTACAGGAGGTAAATGTCCGCCAGCCTCAATTCGATCCAGTTGTTGTTGTTATCAGAAAAACTGAACGACACATCATAGTATTTCTTCACGTACTTCTCATTTACAGCTACCCCACCAGGTACCGACACGTAGCCATCACTCATGGAGATAGCTTTGCGGGGGTCTCCGGTTTCGTAGGCATTGGACATGGAGGGCGTCGGGGCATTGAATCCGCCTTTATCACCTACCAATACCACTTCCTTATTGGAGAAGCGGGGCGCAAAATCGTTGTTCCAGGGGCTACCCGTGGCGGTGCCTCCCTTCTTGTATTGAATCTCAAAAAGGGATTCCGGACCGTTTTTCTGATTGGGATCAAATAGAGCTTTGTAATCGGATACCAGCGAGTACTGCGGGCTGTTGATTACTTCCAGAGCTTTGGTTTCGGCCAGGGCGTAATAAGCAGCCCCTTTTTTTAGAGGGTACCCTGCCATGGTCATGTATACTTTGGCGAGCAAGCCCTTGGCTCCTCCAATAGTCACCCGGCCCCTATCCACTGCCGCATAGCTGGCGGGCAGGTTCGCTTCCGCAAATTTCAGATCCTCCACTATGAAATCATAGATCTCCTGGGTAGGAGTGCGGCCCAGGGTATAGGCTTCCTTCACCGAAAGCTCGTGGTCTACTTTGGGGACATCCCCATAGACGCGCACCAGGTAGAAGTACGTCAATGCCCGGATAAAGCGTGCCTCGGCTTTGTACTGTGCTTTCAGCTTAGGATCAGTAAAGGAAACGGCCTCGATTTTGTCCAACACAATATTGCTACGCAAAATGGTATTGTAAGCGTTGTTCCAGAGGTTGGTAACAAAGGAGTTATCCGAAAGCAAAACGTCGCCAAAGTTATCTATGGAGGTCATGTCTTTGGAGTTGCCCGGGACCCACGAAAAGGTAGTATTATCCGAGCGGACTTCGCCGGCGTATATGTACAGCTGATTGTACAGATTTCGCAAAGATGAATAGGGCGACATGACCGCCTGGTTCATATCTATTTCGGTCTTGTAAAAAGTCCCCGCGTTCATCTCTGAGATTGGCTGGAGGTTGATAAACTCCTCTTTACACGAGAAAGAAGCAGCGATAAGCAAGGTAAATATGATCGTTTTTTTCATTTTCAAAAAAATTAAAAAGAGGTACTTAGAACGTTACGTTGAGGCCTGCGATAATGGTACGGGCAGCTGGGTAGCCCAGGTAATCACCTCCGCGCGACAGGCCGTCGCCCTGGCTGCTGGTTTCGGGATCGAAGCCGGAATAATTCGTGAAGGTAAATAAGTTCTGGCCCGTCACGTAAGCTCTCAATCCTTTAATCCGGACTTTTTGAACCAGAGTAGTCGGGAAATTATAGCCTAACGATACATTGCGGATGCGCAGAAACGAGCCGTTTTCTACCCAGTAGCTGGATGGCTCCTTTTGCAAGCCCTTGGGGTCGCGGTTGGCGCGCAGGATCAGGCCCGAGCCGGGCTCTGCTTCCGAGCGCCAGCGGTCATTGAGCTTGTCGAGGCCATTGCGGTCGCCGTGGTAAATCCCGATCATCCGGTTAAAGAAGCTGAATAGTTGCGCACCTTGTGAGCCGGTCAACTGAACGTTCAAATCAAAGTTGTTATAGGAGAAATCATTACTGAAACCGTAGATGAACTTGGGCTGGTTGTTGCCGATGAAGGTTTTATCATTGGCGTTTATGATTCCATCGTTATTGATGTCTATATAGCGAGGATCGCCGGCACGGTCGTTGGCCAGGTGCGGGGAAGCATCCAGTTCAGCCTTATTCATGAATACACCGTCGTACAGGTAGCCGTAAAAAGTAGCAATGGGCTGGCCGATGGTGGTGATAAAGGTATTGTTGGCATTAGGCGCACCGGCATAAATGGGCCGCTCATCGGGTCCCAGAGCCAGCACTTTGTTGCGGTTGAAGGAAATATTAAAGTCCGTCGACCATTTGAACCGGTTCACGGTGTTGCGGGTCCGTACCAGAAACTCCATTCCCTTGTTTTCTACCTGACCAATGTTCTGCAGCTGGGAGGCATAGCCGGTCAGGGTAGGTACGGGTACATTGAGTAACAAGTCTACCGAGCGGCTATTGTATACATCGGCTTCCAGGTGAATGCGCTCATTCAGCAGTCCCAGATCCAAACCCAAGTTCCACTGCCGGGTTTTTTCCCAGCCCAGATCCGGATTGGGATAGTTGATTGGATTGACCGAATTGACCAGGTTGTTATTAAGTGTATAGTAGCTGGTGCTGGTACGGGCAATGGCATCGTAATTGCCGATGCGGTTGTTTCCTACCAGGCCCCAGCTGGCGCGAAGCTTCAGGTCACTAATGGCCCGGATGCTCTGCATGAAAGGCTCCGCGCTGATTCTCCACCCGGCCGAAGCCGAAGGAAAGGTACCCCACTTATTGTTGGCACCGAAGCGCGACGACCCGTCCGTACGGATACTGGCCGAGAAGAGGTACTTGTCGTCATAAGCGTAGTTGACCCGGCCCAGGTATGAGATCAGGGAGTTTTGGTACTCGGTATTCGTGCCGCCCACGATCTGCCCCGCGCTGAGGGTGCGTACTACGTCGTTGGGGAAGTTCTGTGCCCGTACTTGAGCGTACTCACCGGCAGATTTTTGGGTGGTGTAGCCCGCCAGAATATTGAAATTATTTTTCTGAATAGTCTTGTTGTAGTTGAGCGTCTGCTCGATCAGCCAATCCTTTTCGAGCCAGGTTTCATTGCGCGCGTCGGCTGTTTTGGGAGCCCGAGATCCGTCGGTATCGACAAAGGAGGGGCGATAGTATTTAAGCCGACGGTTTTCGAGCGTGCCGTTCAGGCTTATTTTGTACATCAGACCCTCCAGGATCTGATACTGAGCATACGTGGAGGCAATAATGCCGTTACGACTGAGGTAGTTCGTGATGTTCTCGGCAATACCCACGGGGTTGGCTACGTCGCCCGCCCATATTTCAGAATTCCGAACCTGTGAGCCATAGGTACCGTCTTCATTCCGGAGGGGATAAATAGGGGGTAGGTACAGGGCGTACGAAAGCGGGCTATCCTTGCCGTTATCCACCTGGTTATTTTCAGAAAAATACCCGCTTACCGATACCCCTACTTCCAGCTTCGAAGTTACGCTAGACGTTACGTTGGTCCGCAGGTTGTACCGCTTGTAATCGCTGTTGATTTGAATACCATCCTGATCAGTATAGCCACCAGATATGGCATAACGGGTTTTTTCAGCACCGCCCATTACCGAAATCTCGTGGCGTTGCGTGGCGGCATTCCGGAAAATCTGATCCTGCCAGTTTATGTCAGGGAAATTGCTGGGATTGTTGAAACTTTCAGGAATAATATAGAAGCTGGAATTGGTATACTTGCTCCGGATGGCGTTGCCATCGGTGATGGCGTGAGGAGCATTGCCCGGCAGTGGGGCGCGGTCGAGCCATGCCTGGTTGTGGCCGTCCTTGAAAAATTCGAGGTATTCGGCCGTGTTCATCACGTCAATCTGACGAGCCACTTGCTGTACACCATAAAACGTGTTGAAGGAAACCGTCGGTGTACCCGATTTTCCTTTTTTGGTCGTTACAATAATAACACCGTTGGAGCCCCTAGACCCGTAAATAGCGGTAGAGGAGGCGTCTTTCAGCACTTGAATACTCTCGATGTCGGAGGGATTGACCAACGAAAAGGCACTACTCTCCATAGGGTACCCATCGATCACATAGAGGGGAGCACTCCCGGCCGTGATGGAGCCTGTACCCCGCACCCGGATCGTGAGGCCTTCGCCGCCGGGCGCACCGTTCGTTTGCTGTACCTGAACGCCGGCCATCTGTCCTACCAGGGCTTCTCCGTAGGATACGGCCGCTTTGTTTTTTAATTTATCCGCCGATATGGTCGCGATGGCGCCCGTCAGATCGGCTTTTTTCTGCACCCCGTAGCCTACTACCACCACTTCATTCAGGGCCTTACTCTCGGGAACCATCGCTATTTGCAAAGTAGACTGATTACCCACGACTACTTCCTGGCTCATGTACCCTACAAAACTAAACACCAGGGTAGGGGAGCCTGCATCGGGTACTTCCAGTTGAAACTGGCCATCCACATTGGTCGTGGTACCGCGTTGTGTACCTTTCAGCACCACGCTCACGCCCGGCAGACCAGCGTTGTTTTCATCCGTGACCGTTCCGGTCAGTTGTCGATCGGCGGGAAGGGTAACGGCTCGCGGTACCAGACCAGTGGGCGAAGGTTCGGTTTCGGGAATGGGACTCAGCACAATCTGCTGACCGATAACCTCATAGACCAGGTGCAGGGGTTTGGTGATTTTGTCCAATATGGAACTGAGTGCCTCATTTGAAACAACAAGCGTAATTTTCTGATTGGCAGGAATCAGCACGGGACGGTAAGCAAACCGTACTTTGGTCTGCTTCTCAATGGCCGACAGTACCTGGCGGATCTCCTGATTTTCGATTTTCAGGGTAATCCGCTTCTGGAGCAGCTCCTGAGCCGTGACATCGTGTGCCAGGGATACACCCGTAAAAATCACTGCCACAAGGCATTGAATCAGTGAGATTTTCATAAGGTGAAAAAGTAGGGGTGTCAAACGTACTGGTTTTTTCATTAGTTTCGATTGTTTTTGTGAACAGATAAGCTAAGACTCCTCCTTTACCTCTGGAAACAGACGCCTGATGGGTAGGACTATCAAAGGGAGGAAACTGGCATCAGTTGTGCTCGCAACACGAATGATGCTTTTGTGTTACTAGGGAAAGGGGAAAGTTTTGTTCATGCTGTTGTATAAAAGGTTGATTTTAGGGATTTGAAAGTTTAAGTAAAAAATCCGACAGCTGAATGCCGATTGCCTTTTCAGCATCCCTTACTGTATATAATTACCTGGCCATCAATGAGCTTGTACTCCGCGCCTAGGACTTTGCAAATCACCTTTAGTTTCTGATATAAGTCTTCTTCGGTCAGATTGACGGTTAAAGAGCAGTTGCGGAGCAGTTCTTCATCAAACACCACATTTATACCGTAGGCTTTTTCCAGCGATTCAAAAACCTGGTGCGCCGATGCTGCCTCAAAAACAAAGAGGTTTTTCTGGCTTTTGGGAATCAATAGTATAGGTTTCTCAACCAATGCCTTGCTAATGGTGGCGTCCTGGCGTTGAAACACGGCCTTCTGGTTGGGCGTAAGCACTACACCGGAAGCTTCGGGGTCGTGGGTGGGGTTAGGCTTGTCGGCGTAAACCGATACCCGGCCCGACTTGACCGATACCGTTACATTCGGTGAGTACAGCGGGGCCCGAACATGGAAACTTGTGCCGAGTACTTTGGTAACCAGGCCATTGGTGTACACCAGGAATGGCTTTTTGGGGTTTTTTTGAATGTTAAAAAAGGCCTCGCCGGTCAAATATACCTCGCGGGTAGTACTCGTAAAATCTTTAGGGTATTTGAGGCGGCTGTTCTTACCTAATTGAATACTACTTCCGTCCGATAGTTGAAGCTGCATGATTTTGTCGGCTTCATTGACGGCTTCCATCCACTCCTGCCGGTGCTGGATCGTGGGGGAGGCCAGCTGGGGTTCGTCTGTTTTTATGTACGAGCGTATCATCCAGCCCAGGGTCAGCAACAATGCTACCGATGCTGCCAGTTGCCACATTTGCTGCCTGGCAAACCTACGTCCGGGCGCTTCCCGTTCAGTGGCTGAAAGACTACCTTCTATATGAGTCCAGACGCGATTCACCTGGGTACCTGGTACCTCCTGGTTTATCCTGCCCAGGCCTACAACCAATCTTCGGGCCTCTTCTACCTGGTAGTATCGCTCGGGATAGTCAGTCAGGAAGCTACGCCAAAATGCCTCCGATCGGGCCGATGGGGTACACACCCATTCCTTGAAATAATCGTCGACGGCAAAGTCTTCGGTGGTGTATTGGTAGTAGTCCATTATCGCAGTTGGCTAATTTTCAGAGGTGTGGCTATGTCAGAAAGTCAGAGGAAATCTCTTAAAAAAAGCACGGCATACAGGCCAAGGATACGGATGTTTTCGCGCAATACCTTCAGAGCGGAATAGATAAACTTGCAAGCTGATTGGTAGTTGATTCCCATGATCCGGGCGATTTCCTCGTTGCTGAAATGGTGCGTAAACCGCAGATCAATGGCCTGCTGTTGGCGGGGACTCAGATGGGCGTACCCCGCTTTGAGCTGTCGGAGGAGCTGTTCCTGCCCTTCGGTTTTGATCCACTGCGTTTCGATCATGTCATCTTCTTCTCCCAAGTGATGCATTTGGTCCACGTCGGCAGTTTTGTAGAACACATCCTGCTGCTGGGCACGCTGAATCTTGTTGCGTAGTGAACGAAAGAGGTAAAACTTGATGGAATCGGTTTCGCTCAGGTTTTCACGGCCTTGCCAGAGTTCGATGAACAGGTCGTGCAGGCTGTCTTCAATAAGCTGCACATTGCTCGTAATGCGGTATCCGTAGCTAACCAGTTCGCGGGCGTGCATCTCATAAATACGCTGAAACGATGCCCGGTCGCCCTGTCTGAAGGTATTCCACAAGCTGGTATTCTGAATTTTGGAGAGCACTCGGTCGAAGCGTTTAAAGTACAGCCATACTTCTGCGTTACGAAATTGGCTTCTTGTTTTTCCGTAAGGAAACCAACATCTTTTCCCTTTCTATACTAATGACGACAAGTGGGTCTTTTAATCCTGTTTTTTCTGAATATTTTTAAAAACGAATGGTTTTTTTTGAAAAAACAGGTTTTCTGGCATTAGGAGAGTCAGATAATTTAGTTTCAATAAGAAAAGGCCGGTGTGAGACACCATTCATCACCACAATCTTTCCAACTACCTGATTACTTTCTATCAATCGGTGAGCTTCCATTATTTTCTCCGGTGTAAATGCCTTGCTAAGGCTCAGTTCAAATGCACCGTATTTAACAGAATGGATAAAATCCTGAATTGCCTCAGTGAGGCTGCTGATTTTCCCGCTTTCGTACACCGTCAAATGGACCGTTGCCGGGATAAATTCCATTGGGGCTCCGAGCATTTCCCACGGCAGGGTACTTTGGAAGGGCGGCAGGATACTTTTTAAAGTACTACGGCTAACTCAACATAAATCCCATCAACTTCTATTTCACCCATGCATCCAATGCTTAATACGCGGGGGAATTTGATATTGGTTGAATAGACCTTGCGGGTCATCAGTTCGGAGCGGTTCAGGCCGAAGGCTTTTTGTTTTTATTAATACCTGGCCCGAACCCGGTGTTTGTGTCGGACGATCTTCAAGTCTCAGAACCTCAGGGGTACCCAGTTGATGGATCACAGCTGCTTTCATAAGCCTTTTAATCGACAGGAGACTAAGTTTCCAATATAAGGTATTTTGATTGGATCACCGGGCGGCAGGCATCTTAGTCAGTAATACAGCGTTCTTGAGGTCTGGGTGGGAAACACGAACACACAGGCGGCCCGCATCAATCGATACGAGCCGCTTACTACTTTATCCTGTGGTTTTGTTGTTACAGGTTCTTCTTTTTCATTTCCTCTACCGCATGATTGGCCGCCCGAGCCGTGAAGGCCATATAGGTCAGCGAGGGGTTTTGGGTAGAGGTGGAAGTCATGCTGGCGCCGTCGGTCACGAATACGTTAGGTACCGCGTGCAGTTGGTGCCATTGATTAAGCATGGAAGTTTTGGGATCTTTGCCCATGCGCACCCCGCCCATTTCGTGGATGTCGAGACCGGGTGCCTGCCTGCTATCATTGGTACGGATGTTGGTAAAGCCTGCCATCGTGAACATCTCGGTGATCTGTTCCAGATAATCCTTCACCATCTTCTCGTCGTTGTCGTCGTAGGCGACGTTGATTTTCGCCTGGGGTAGCCCGTAGGGATCTTTGAGGGTAGGGTCGAGGGCAATGTAGTTGCTTTCCTTAGGGATGGTCTCGCCCATCATGTGCGAACCCACGCGCCAGTTGCCCAGTGTCGGATTCAACAGGTTATCTTTCAGAGAAACCCCCAGCGCGTCCTGGTCACTTTCCGAACGTCGGCTGGCGCTGAAGCCCGCCGCGTAACCCCGCAAGAAGTCGGTTTCCTGTTTGTAAAGATTACGGAAACGGGGTATATAGCTGCCGTTAGGCCGACGACCGTCGGTAGTTGTGTCCAGGAAGCCCTCGTACTCGCCTGACACACGGGCGCGGTAGTTATGGAAAGCAAAGTACTTGCCAAGGGTACCGCTGTCGTTGCCGAGTCCATTAGGGAAGCGCGACGAGGTGGAGTTGAGCAGGATCAGGTTGGAGTTGATAGCCGCGGCGTTGACAAAGATTACGTCGGCGTAAAACTCCATCATCTCTTTGGTGTTAGCGTCGATCACGCGCACACCGGTGGCCTTTTGTTTCTTATTATCATAAATGATCGAATGCACCACCGAATGTGGCCGCAGGGTCATCTTTCCGGTTTTTAAAGCCCAGGGAATAGTAGAGGCATTCGCGCTGAAAAAGCCCCCGAACGGGCAGCCCCGCTCGCAGATGGTACGGTGCTGGCACTGGGCGCGTCCCTGATCGTAATGGATTTGCTGCGGATCGGTGAGGTGCGCAGCGCGACCAATGATGATGTGTCGGTCTTTGTAAGCACTCGCCACTTTTTCCTTGAAGTATTTTTCCACGCAGGTCATGTCGTGGGGTTTCAGGAACTCGCCGTCGGGTAGGGCATCGATCCCATCCCTATTACCCGTAATACCCGCGAATTTCTCCACGTGGCTGTACCAGGGTGCGATGTCGTCGTAGCCGATGGGCCACTCCACCGCAAAGCCGTCGCGGGCCGGGCCTTCAAAGTCATATTTGCTCCAGCGCTGGGTTTGGCGTGCCCACAGCATGGATTTGCCCCCTACCTGATAGCCCCTGATCCAGTCGAAGGGCTTTTCCTGTACATAGGGTTGGTCCTGATCTTTAATAAAAAAATGTGCGGCTGATTCCTTGAAATTGTAGCACTTGCTCTGGATGGGGTTGGCTTCCACAACGTCACGGGGCATCCGCTCGCGGTGCGCAAATTCCCAGGGCATCAGGTTGGTGGTAGGGTAGTCTACATTGTGCTTTACGTCGCGGCCCCGTTCGAGTACCAGGGTCTTGAGGCCCTTTTCGGTAAATTCTTTCGCCGCCCAGCCACCGCTCATACCCGAGCCAATGACAATGGCGTCGTAAGTCCGGGCTTTTTGAGTATCTATATTGAAGTAGGACATCTTACTATGTTTCTGTTTGACTGTTGAACTGTGGAAGTGCTATTCCAATGTTTGTGTGTAGCTTCTGAGAATCGCGACGGATATACTTGTTAGGATTTTCTTATATGGATTCCCTAACAGATTTACATTTCGACGATTACACAGTGAAACAACAATCACCCTTTTTCCACCGGTACGCAGCCATGAAACCGTCCGGGAATCATTTCATAGTGGGTCAGGTTGGTCATCACATACTCGGAGTTCATGTACCCCTGAATCGTGAGGCCCTTGACCATGTTGAAGAAGGCTTTTTTAGCGGGATCTTCGCTTAGTTCCATACCTTCCAAAATATGGATTCGCTGGGAGGGGGTACCTTCGGCGAAGGACTTTTTGAAAGTCTGCTGGCTTTGGGCGTCCAGCTCGGCCAGTCCGCCCGTGAAAGAATCCTGAGCTTTATTGTCGTAGCAGTCGACTATCATTTTCTCGACAAACCGATGCACACCCAGTTCTTTGGCACCGGGGGTATCGGTCGTGGGAATGATGGTTTCGACTACCTCAGCCAGGAGGTTGCCCTCAGCGGGCGTAAGCAGGGTAGCTTTCTGAATTTGTTGGCCATTCCAACCATGGGCCCAGGCGGGTAGGGCCACCAGAGCCCCCACGGTGGCGGCTACGTTTTTGAGTGCGGTACGTCTTTGCATTGGGTAGGGATAGACTGTAATTTCGATTACCAAAGAAAACAGTAAAACGGAGTATATTAATGTAACGCGTCGCAATTATTTAATTTATTTGCTCTGCTCAGTTGAAAAAACGCTATATCAAGATCGTGTTTGTGCAGATACTTGGGAAGGTCGGTAAAGATATTTCAGGTAAAGAGCAGATGATGATAAGCCTGGAACAGGTGAGAGAGGTGCTTAGGATTAAGCTGATCGGCGGGGGGAATTGTTCGGGAATAAGGTCCAGCACATCGCCAATACGCTGCTCGTAGCCCCCGCTCAGATAGGGTTCCTCTTCCCCGAAGAGATCGTCCTACGTAGAAGCTTAAAAAGCATAGGTCACCTAAATTGCTTTAACGCTGCCAGAAGCTCTTCGGGCCTTTGGGTCCCGATCAGGATTTTACTACCATTTTTTTTGACGATTTGTATTCCCAGGTTTCCTTTGGCATTATAGACAATCCCGTAGCGGAAAGAAAACCGGATGCCATACCCGACAAAACCGTAGCGGATTACTTCGGCGCTGTCAATTTCTTCCCAGCGGATTTGGGTTCGCCAAAGTGGAAAATAGTGAACGAGGATTCCCGCCGGGCCTACTTCCGTTTTGAGGCTAAGCAGGTAGAAAAATACGAGTACCAGGATAAGGGCAGAGAACCAGAGGTCGGGAGTGTGTAGAAATTCGGCCAGGGTAAGTTGCCGGGAAACGGTTTGTGCCCCAATTTCCCATAAGACGATGCCCGTCGTGCCGAGTACGATCGCCCACAGCCACCACTGCGTAATTTTTTGCGTTTCTTTGAATACTGCCATACCCTGTAAAAATTTGAAAAAGTAGTTG
>JBBRDE010000028.1:0-28931 GCA_038204185.1 Cytophagales bacterium | reverse complement strand
CTCCACCCGGCACACAATACCTGAACTCCTTAATACCGCAGCTCAATTTGATAAGCGGGCTATTTTACACCCAGGTGAAAAAGAAAAGTTCGCGGAGAGCCATCGTCGGTCTTCTAGTGGCGGGTATTGCCGTACAGATTCTCCAGGGCGAAAAATTTTCAGGATTGTGGCAATCGATCTATTTCTTTCTGCTCCCTATCTTGTTCTTCAAGTTCAGATTTGCAAATGCGAAGATCTCTTTGTATTTGTTGCTTAAAGTTCTTGCTATTACCATCGTAGCTATCATTAGTGTTTTTGTCAACTATACCCTTCAGTTGGGAGACCCGCTATCGGGCCTGGTCATGATTTCCAGTCGGTTAGCCCTACAGGGCCAGGTATGGTGGGCTGCCGACCGACTGGTCACAGACTCTGTCGTTAGCGCAGATTTTTTCATCCATCAAATCATGGGTTTTGGCGAAGCGCAAGCTGGTAAAGGTTTGAATTATCTTATGTTTCTTTTGGCCCCATCAGCGGTGTCCAACTCTTACTTCGCCTCCGGTAGCGGCTTCACAGCGGGATTTCCGGCCATACTGGTTTTAGGAGTCGGCTATATCGGCGGAGCAGTTGCCATACTGATTTGCGGTTGCTTGCAGGGGTTTGTCCTGTATTTGTTTTCTTTGGTTATGATCAGAAAGAAGATTCTTTTCGCGGTATTCGCACTCAAACTCTTCTTTGCAACAGAGATTGCTTTAGACATGGGAGATTTACACCTGTTATTTTCGTTTAAGTATGTACTGTTCATCACACTCTCGATAATTTTGTATTTCGTAACCATTGATCTTGGAAGGTTAAACGGTAAGCGAATCAAAATATAACTTGGCAACATGCGCGTTCTACATGTCATTGAAGGGGTAGATATAAGGTTAGGCGGTCTTTCCACCCTTCTGGCCGACATCACTTCAATAGAGAGACACATTGGGCTTGACAACGAAATTCTTTCCCTTGAGTGTCCCGCACAATTTGTCAATCCGAATATAGAGGGCCCTATGCATTTGTTTCCCGCCTCATTTCCGCACCGATTGAGCAATTCTGGTTCCGCGATTTCCTGGCTCAAAGACCATGCTGAACGCTTCGATGCCATCGTCATTCACAGCACCTGGAATCTACTTGCTCAAAGGGCAGGAATCGTCGCCGCCAGAATGGGGATTCCCTATATTTTCTGGCCCCATAACTCCCTGGATCCTTTTGATCTTCAGAAAAAAAAGGAAATGAAAGCGTTATTGGGTCCAACTCTGATCCGAAACTTCCTATCGAAAGCTCGCGCTATATGCAGTGCTTCCGAATTAGAATCCAACCGCTTGCAGCTTTTTGGGGTCAATTTACCCCGATACGTACTACCTTATCCGGTCAGGTTTGACGGAGCGAAGGGAAGCAGAAAATCGTTTAGGGATCGGTATTCTCTCTCCGAAGAAGAGTTTGTTTTTCTTTTTCTTTCGCGAGTTGACTATAAGAAAGGACTGGATTTGGCGGTGAGGGCATTCGCTGCCATTGCGGGACAGTTTCCCCTGGCCCGCTTTATCGTGGCGGGCCCCGACACCAAGGGATATGCTGGGAAAATAAGAAGACTAATAGATGACCTGGCCCTTGGAGATAAGGTAAAAATGATCGGGACCGTAACCGGGCAGCCAAAGAGCGATGCCTTCTCCGGTTCGGACTGTTTTGTATTAACCTCCCTGAACGAGAGTTTCGGCATCGCGGTGGTCGAAGCCTTACAGTCAGATCTGCCGGTACTCATCTCCGATAATGTGTACATCTATCAAGATGTTGAGCGGCTGGACGGGGGGTGGATTTGTCAGAGCGAGGTAGCAAGCATTGAAAAAAGTATGAGGCTGATCCTGACTGAAAAGGAAGAGTATGCCTTCAAGGCATCGGAAGCTCAAAAGGCAGGCAGGTACTTTAGCGATTTGGAACGCTTGAAGCGCTTATACAGCGATTTTTATTATTCCATTTTTTCATCAACCAAAAGTCAGGAGAATGAACTTTAATTGGACGCTTTACAGATTGATTTCGCTTTTTTCTGACAGGTCGGCTTACGCGCAATTGCTTCGCTATAAACATTTGTCGGCGTCTTCTTTCCTGATTTTGAAGAAACTTCATCAGACGGTCCCCAAGTTGGAGACCATCATTGATGTGGGCGCAAACCAGGGACAGTTCTGCATTGCCGCCAAACACAGGTTTCCTCAAGCTACTATACATTCATACGAACCAGTTCCT
Source organism: Cytophagales bacterium (assembly GCA_038204185.1). GTDB lineage: Bacteria > Bacteroidota > Bacteroidia > Cytophagales > Spirosomataceae > Salmonirosea. Next base: position 26,678 of record JBBRDE010000028.1, on the reverse strand, counting down.
GATACATTTAAAGTCTTATCTTCTAATGTAGGGGAAAATACCGGCATTAAACTCAATCAGTTGGCCCTGGGGGATAAGGAAGGAGTTATCCAGTTTTATCAAAATAAGTATTCTCATGCCAGTTCCGCATTAAAAATTAATCCCGACAACGAGCTGGGAAAACTTAACTTAGAAATTGAAAAAGTAATTCAAGTACCCGTTAGCACGCTTGACCACGAGTTTGACGGAAAGACCCTGGATGGACCCGTGCTGCTCAAGCTCGATGTCCAGGGCTATGAAAAGTCGGTACTCGAAGGGGGGGGCAAGTTTTTGAATAGTGTCGATTACATTCTGATAGAAGTATCCTTCGTCCAACTATACGAAAACCAGATTACATTTACCGAAATCAACGGCTACCTTAATACTCTTGGATTCACTCTTCAGCAGCCTATGGATTTTTATCTCAGCCAGGGCAGTCAGATTATTGAGATGGACGCTTTGTATCGTCGTGCTTCCGGCATTTAAATGAAGACTCTACGTGAGGAGGCCCAAAAAGCCGAATCGATACAACAAACAGTATATGCATCAAGCAGAATGTTTTGTAAATTCGTTCCATACAGCACGAAACAAAATCCAGGAAAAAATGAAGGATTGTTTACGGCTAAGTGTTTTTATAATTTTGCTGGCACCGATGTCGGTGGCCCAACCGGCCGGGCTTAATGCCTACGCCGAAGTGGGTGGCTACGTTTCGAGCAGCGACCGCATACCTTTTTGGCTGCGGGCCAACCAATGGGGAAGGGTTCCAGTGGAAGCGCCCATGGGCACGGCACGGCTGGGCTTTCATTACCAGTCGCCCGTTACGTACGTCGATAGCGCCCGCCGCAAGGCCCGGTTCAATTGGTCGGTTGGGATGGAAGCGGTGGCGAATGTCGGAACTAATTCACCAGTTTTACTAGCCGAATACTATGGCGTAATGCGATGGCGGTGGTTAGATGGAGGAGTGAACGATGGTGCTAAATCCCAGCTTTTACTACCCGAAGCCTACGGCAAGGTGCGTTGGCGTTGGCTGGAACTCATGGCCGGGCGCGAGCGCCAGATGATAGGAATCGTGGACACCACGCTGTCGTCGGGTTCTTACTCCTGGTCGGGCAACGCCCTGCCGGTCCCTTTGGTACGGTTGGGACTGCCCGACTATGTGCCGCTGGGATTTCTGGGGCGGTTCATTTCCATTAAAGGCACTTACGCGCACGGCTGGTTCAATGTACCTTACATTAAGCACGCCTACTTACACCAAAAGACTTTTCATACCCGATTTGGCAAGCCGGAGAAGAACGTTCACGTTCATCTTGGCCTGGTGCATCACGTGCAATGGGGCGGCGAGGCGGAGTACCTGAAGGCGGGCGATCTTTCGATAAACGGAAAGCTGCCCACCGATTTCAATGATTACCTGCAGGGTGTCGTTTTGGCTCAACTAACTAAGGACTTGATCAATGACCGCTACAACTATTTCGATGGTTTCAACCGAGTTGGCAACCACGTGGGCCATATCGACATGGCTGTAGACTGGCGCATCAAGAAGACAAAGTTCCTGCTCTATCGGCAGCATCCGTTCGATGACGCCTCAAGTTTACAATTTCAGAATATGCCAGACGGCCTGTACGGCCTCAGTTTGCGGCGAAATACCGCGACCACAGCTCCTTTTGCCCTAAAAGGTCTTGTGCTGGAATACTTTTACACGCGTGACCAGACACACTATATACCGGGCAGTCGTTTTAGCTCGGATGATAGTTACTTCAACCACGCCCAGTACCGAGAAGGATGGTCTTACATGGAACGCGCAATAGGTACCCCCCTCCTCCCGACCGCGCTCGAAGCAAAAAAAGGCTTCCCCGATGGTGATGGATTTTTCCCTACCAATCGTACGGTTAGCTACTATGTAGGTTTAGAGGCTTTAATTGCGCAAAAAGTGAATATAGTCGTCCGAGTTTCGCAAGGTCATTATTTTCGACCAGGCGATAGGGAATACAGCCCTAAGGTCCGGCAATTCTCGTCCTTGCTTGCCTTCGATGCGCCATTACTGCGTTGGGGCGATACGCGGATCAAGGCTCAGCTTGCCTACGACAAAGGTGGGCTATATGCTGAGTCATTGGGGGGATATTTGGGGATAAAGTCTAATTTTCGAAAAAAATAACGCTACCGGTGCGATTCCTCCTTTACAGCTATAATTTTTCTCCCGAGAAAACGGGAATAGGCAAATACAACGGTGAATTAGCCGAATGGCTAATAGGGCGAGGTCATGAGGTCGATGTAATCACCTCGAATCCCTACTACCCCGAATGGAAAGTGCATCCCCAGTATCGGCATAAAAAATGGCGCACTGAACGTAGCGACAGGTTAACGGTCTACCGCTGCCCTATGTATGTTCCCACCCGATTATCTGGCCCTAAGCGGATGTTGAGCGATCTTTCTTTTATAATTACGTCTTCCATTTTCTGGTTGAGAGTCCTATTCAAACCTCGCTATGATGTCGTAATGGCGGTCTGTCCCTCGCTGTTTGTGGGATTATTTCCTACATTTTACCAGAAAGTTAGGGGAGGAATATTTGTTTTTCATATTCAGGATTTGCAATTGGATGCCGCTATAAGTATGGGGATGCTAAAGAATAAAGCCATCATCCGTTCTTTGCAGTGGATCGAACGCATATTTCTTCGACAGGCTACCTTTGTATCAAGCATAAGCGAAGGAATGAAACAGCATATTTTGCACAAAGGGGTAGCTAAAGAAAAGTACCTAATGCTTGAGAATTGGGTCGATACAGAGTTTATTGCTCCTCTATCCCAAAATACATGTGCAGATCTGAGGCGTGAAATAGGCTTAACAGCCGCCGACCGGGTAGTCCTTTATTCGGGTAATATGGGGGAAAAGCAAGGATTGGAAATAATCATTGAAGCAGCCAAGTTATTGAGTAAGCACAAGGACTGGAAGTTTGTGCTGTGTGGCGATGGAACTAAGAAACAAGAACTCAAGGCTTTGGCGGAGGAGCTTCCCAATGTGTCATTCATTGACTTGATTTCCTATGGACGCCTTCCCGAATTGCTCTCGCTGGCTGAGGTGCATCTAGTGCCTCAAAAGCGGGTATCACGCGACTTGGTACTGCCCTCCAAGGTAGGGAGTATCCTGGGGGTCGGGGGGCTTGCCATCGTTGCGGCGGATATAAACACAAGTCTTTATAATTTGATGGAGTCCCGCGACTTAGGTATATTAGTCCAACCAGAGCACGTCCAGCAACTGGTGAGTGCCATCGAAGTGGCGTTGACCCGGAATCACGATCCGCTTAGGTTGCGAGCTAGGCAGTTTGCCGAGGAAAACTTAAACATAGAGGTAATTTTAAGTGGGTTTGAGAGAAGTGTCCAAGATGCGGAAGCTGATTTAGGTTGATTTACTGATTATCAACACAAATAGGAATTCCTTATAAAGCCGGCAAGTAGAAGTGGTCCTATATTTGTGGTTGCTTATATTACCAAATCTATCGTTATTACTGTTTGCCTAGCTAATAACCCATGTATTTTCAACTCCCTGGCCTGAAAAAACAGGATTGGATATGCATGACAATCGGAGAAAACGCTCGGGCACTAAAGGGCCGTATAGACGTGCTATATTGTGGATGGGACGCAAACTTGTCGCGATTCCGCCCGAGGGCATACGATCAGCTACCAATTGGGGATTCCGTTTGACCAACACGCGAGACATCTTGCTAAGGTGTTGCCTCTCTGCGCTTTTCTATAACTAAGCACCCATTTAACATCACTTTTATTCGAGGCTATTTGCTGAGTGCTTTATAAAAAAGCCGTGTTTACGTATATTTCAGGACTAGCGGCCCTACCTACTAGGCCAATCAATAAATTCATAGTAGCTTTTCGGAAGACTTACGGATAAGAATAGTATTTTTGGGATGTTAAATCCACTCTGGAGCAAAATGTTCCGCTTATACCCATGAATTTTACACGATGAGACATAGGTATTCCGATCTTCTGCTGCCTTTCCAGATTTTTGTAGATACGTTGCTACTTAACTTATCGTTTTATGCGGCATTTGTTGTGCGTTTCCGCTTTTACGATTTGTTCGCTGCCCAGGCATATGTCACTTTGATCCTAATTTTTAATCTGGTGTGGTTCTTTTTGCTGGTCGTAACCAAGCCGTACCGCTTTTCCCGCATTTCTTTCAATGCAAACAAACTCCTCACTAAATTAATCGAAATCACCTTTTTGCACGCCAGCATCATTGCCCTACTGTGGGTATTTACCAAGGGATATATCTATTCACGCGGACAGCTCGCCCTGACTTATGCCTTCTTCTTTGCGTTGGGGCTGGTATGGCGGTCCGTTGCTCTAGTGTTTATTAAGCTTTACCGTGCCCATGGCTTCAATACCCGTAGGTACATTGTGGTGGGCTATGGCGAGTTGTCCGAATCAATCAGGGGGTTTTATGACACTCATCCCGAAATGGGCTATACTTTTCATGGTTATTTTGGAGAGAACAAGGCCGGGAACATACGCGGTGGATACGATCAAATCGAGGAATTTGTGCAGGCCCAAAAGATCGACTTCATCTATTGCTGCATGTCCTATATCGAAAATCAGCCGTTGCAGGAAATCATAAAATTGTCCGAACTCCACCAGACAAGCGTCAAGCTGGTCATTGATTTTAGGGGCTTCCTCACCAATAAGGCCACCCTGGAATATCATGACTACATGCCCGTTATTCAGCTTTCTACCAAGCCCTATTCCAACGTCCGACAGGAACTTGCCAAGCGGATATTCGATTTGTCCTTTTCCGTGGTAGCGGTGACTGTTGGCGCTCCGATTTTTCTTCTGATTGCTATTTTGGTTAAATTCAGCTCCAAGGGGCCGATTTTCTACTGGCAGGAGCGTTCAGGAAGGTGGGGACATCCATTTCGCATTTACAAGTTTAGAAGTATGTATACGAATGCAGATGAAACGAGCCAAATGCATTCTCAGGGTGACACCGATCCCCGCATCACCCCGATAGGGCGCTACCTACGTAAGATGCGGCTGGATGAAATTCCTCAGTTTTTCAATGTCATCAAAGGAGATATGTCTATAGTGGGCCCCCGCCCACTGGCCCGCTATGATGTAGACATGCTCATGACCGCTGCACCCGATTCTTTCCGTAAGATACTCACCGTACGTCCGGGGATAACCTCGATTGGGCAGATAAAAGTTGGCTACTCCGACAACACCATTTCATCGGTTAAAAGACTCAAATACGATCTGGCTTACCTTGAAAATCCCAGTCTTCAATTAGACATGTGGCTTATTGTCAGAACCTTTTTTGTAATGATTCAAGGAAAAGGTAAGTAACTCGAGCAATCAAATGAAATACTGCTGGCTACTCGTCCTAATCCTCACAGCCGTTCGACTTTCTGCCAGGGGTGGTACGATTCAAAAGGGTATGGTAGAGCCTGACACCCTGGCTCAAGCGACTGGAATCAATTACGAATTAAGCACATCCATTTTGGCTTCGACTGCCAGGGATACGCCCTTCTGGCTTCGGACAAATCAATTTGGCACCATTCCCTTAGAAATACCAGCTCTAATCATTGGTGGGAAAATGTCGAGGGAGTTTGCTAGAAAGAAATGGGATTGGGGTTTTGGAATCGCACCTATCGTGCAGGTTGCTGCGCAAAGTCGGGTGGTTCTACCCGAGGCGTATGTCAAGGCAAGGTTTTGGAAAATCGAGTTATGGGGAGGCAGAAGAAAGCAGACTGTCGGCTTGGTAGGCGACTCCACCCTCACCAGCGGCGCTTACGTTGTCTCCGGTAATTCCCTGCCGATTCCCATGATTCAAATAGGATTTCCTGAGTACGTTTCAGTATTCAACGGAATTTTTTCCTTTAAAGGATCTTTTGCTCATGGCTGGTTTGATGCCAACCCAGTTGTGAAAAACCATGTCCTCCACCAAAAAACACTCTATGCTCGCTTGGGTAAACCTACTTGGCCTTTCAGACTGTATGGGGGTTTTAACCACAATGTGCAATGGGGAGGCAAGATCGTCACTCCCAATCGGTTTTCAGTCAGTGATCACCTGCCTAGCGACTGGATCGATTACTGGTATGTAGTCAGCAGCAAGCGGATTCCCACATTCGGTTTTGTAGATCCTAATAAATATGATGCCATAGACCGGGGAAACAGAATTGGAAATCATCTCGGGTCATTAGACCTAGGTATAGACGTCAGCACACCGTATGGAAAATTCATGATTTACCGGCAGAACGTGTATGATGACGGTTCGCTATTTTATCTGGCTAATATTGTGGACGGTCTCAATGGCATTTCTTGGGTTAGTGATGCGCCTCAACACGAAAGATTTTACATTAATAAGCTTACGCTGGAATACCTTAGTACGGTAAGTCAAGGCGGGTCTGAATTTTCACTGGATGGAGGCCCGCGCGGACAGGACAATTATTTTAATCATGCTCAATATTGGGGTTGGGTCTACGGAGGAAAAACTATAGGGACGCCTTTCATTACACCTTCAATTTCGACCAAAGTAGAACTCCGGTCGCCGGAGAATTTTCTCAACTACTCGAATAATACTAGGGTTAAATTGCTGCATCTGGGACTATCCGGAGGCTATAAGTCTTTCACTTATATACTTAAGCTATCCTATTCGGAAAACTTAGGAACGTATGCAAAGCCATTTCCAAATAACACAAATCAGTTTTCATCACTTCTAGAAGTATCCCATCCGGTACGGTTGCGGTCAGTAAAAGGGATGAGGGGTACTTTTAGAATTAGTTCTGATATGGGACAGCTTTATAATAATAGTACAGGGATTCAAATTAGTCTTATTAAGTCCGGCTTTTTTACCAATAATTAACTAACGAAACCTTTGCAGTTGAGATACTTGCCTGCTCTAAAGGGGCCCATATTCCGAATGTTCAAATGTATTCTTGCGTTTCTACTAATCGGCGTAATTTTTTATAATTTTTCTTTTGCCCAGGCCCAGCCAGGTGCATCCTCTATTGATGAGCCGGGGTTCTCCTTAGGACTATCTGCTCTCGTGGCTGGGCCAAGAACCCCCTTCTGGCTGCAAACCAATCAGTTCGGCACTGTACCCCGTTCTGGGCCGGCGCTGCTGGTGCGGGGGGGCCTGCAGCATTCGTGGCTCCTGAGCAAGCCCGATAGCTTAAAGCAATGGAGAAAAGGATTAAGTATCCCCATCCCGGAGCAGGCGTGGCGTGTGGAGGTCGGCACCGAAGTGGTGGCCAATGCAGGAAGTTCGGCGCAAAGTATTCTCCTACCCCAGGCCTACGGCGCTATTCGCTACGGCAACTGGCAATTACAGGTGGGCCGAAGAAAACAGTGGGTAGGTCTGGCAGATTCTACCCTGGGTACGGGATCCTATGCCTGGTCGGGCAACGCGCTGCCTATTCCCAAAATTCAATTGGGACTCACCCGATTTACGGCGGTTCCCTTTACCAGGGGCTGGGTGTCAATACTGGGCTTCTATTCAGACGGTTGGTTTGAAAAGGGCCGTCCTATCACGAGTGAACTGAAGCTACATCAAAAGCAACTCTACGGGCGCATCGGCAAGCCTAGTGGTAAGGTAAAACTATACGGAGGCTTCAACCATCAGGTACAATGGGGCGGGCAATCGCCCTACGAAACGGTAAACGGTCAGATGCCCAAAGGTCTGGAGAATTATCTTTATATGATCAGGGGCAAGAGAGGAATACATGACATTTCGGCCAATTTCGATAGTACCAACCGTGTGGGAAACCACCTGGGTACCATTGATGTGGCATTTGAGATTGATGGTAAACGCGCGAACTGGTTCTTTTATCGGCAGAACATCTACGAAGATGGCTCCCTGTACTATTTAACCAGTATTGCCGATGGTCTAAACGGCGTCAGAATCAGACGCAAGAATGCTAGTGACAACAGGGGATTTTCGGTTCGGGAGATCGTATTTGAAGGCCTGTACACCAAAAGTCAGGGAGGGCCGAGTTTCATCATTGATGTGGACAAGAAAAGAGGCAAAGACAACTATTTCAACCATGCACAGGTACGCGACGGCTGGTCGTACTACGACCGTACTATAGGTACCCCCTTCATTACCCCTACCTCCGAAACGATCTGGAAATTTCCGAATTACGGAGACGCCTTTACGAGCAACAATCGCGTGTGGGTGCTGCATACGGGTTTACGGGGCACATTGGCAAGAAACGTCGAGTGGAGCACTAAACTTTCGTACTCCAGTAACATCGGCGTCTATGACCTACCATTGCCCGAAACCATTTATCAGTTTTCGGGGCTGTTGCGGGTCCAGGCCCGCACTGGCTGGCTGGGCGGGAATACTATCCTATCGGGTTCGGTGGCTGCCGATTCGGGTGGCTTGTACCCCAACTCTTATGGACTCATGCTGAGCCTGCGCAAAGAGGGAATCTTTCGATAAAAGTCTGACGGTCCTCACGACTCCTGCTCTACCCGCTGCCGGATTGCTGCGGCCAGTTGAGCCAATTCATCCGTAGACATCTTTATTTTCTTACCAAAATCCATATCCGCCATCGTATTGAGTGGAATCAGGTGCACGTGGGCATGGGGTACCTCAAGCCCGACCACGCTCATTCCTATGCGCTGGCAGGGTACCACCGCCTCAATCGCCGGAGCCATTTTTTTGGCAAAGCGCATCAACCCCGTATAGAGCTCATCATTCAAATCGAAGATATAGTCTATTTCCTGCTTGGGTATGACCAAGGTATGGCCCTTAGCGATAGGATTGACGTCCAGAAAGGCCAGGAATTCGCTCGTTTCGGCTATTTTGTGGCAGGGGATCTCTCCTGCAACGATTTTTGAAAAGATGGAAGCCATAAATTAAATGATGACGGCGGGGCGCCCCGTGGCGGTCGCCCGTGCGAGGATGAGTGATGAATGGTAGGACTGCTATTAACTTCCGTTAGACAGGAACCAGGGCAATTTCTGCTTTTTCCTTTTACCAGACAAACGGCATCAAGTACCTGGGACCAGAATTCCAGCAAAATGGGGCAGACTGTGCAACAAAAAAAGTGAGGGTACGGGAGGAGGTACCGGGTAAATAGGCCCTAATGTTTCCTTTGCTAATCAGATCTGGCAATAGTACAGCCAGCTCCCCGTTTATTTTCAATAATATATATCAACTGCACGTAACAATCCGTATGAAATCTGTAAAAATGTACATTGGAGTCGCTTTGGCACTCTGTATTATGGGCGGACTCGTGGCCTTTACGCCCGCCGCTAAGAAAGGTAAATGGGAAACCCTATTTAACGGCAAAAACTTCGACGGCTGGAAAAAATGGAAAGGCGGTCAAATTACCGGTTGGAAGGTCGAGGATGGAGCGATGGTACTTACTGACCCAAAGGGTGGGGATTTGCTGACCGAGAAAGAATACGGCGATTTTGAACTGGAACTGGAATGGAAAATCAGCGAAGGTGGCAACAGCGGCATCATGTACCATGTCAAAGAGGGTGCCGACTATTGCTGTCCTTACACGACTGGACCGGAAATTCAGGTGCTGGACGACGCCAAGCATCCCGATTCATTTGCGGGCAAGTCGGGTAACCACAAGGCGGGTTCGCTCTACGACTTGCTGCCTCCCACGGATTTGACCGTTGTTAAACCAGCTGGAGAATGGAATAAAGCGCGTATCGTAATTCAGAAAGGCAAAGGCGAAAGCTGGCTCAATGGCAAGAAAGTAGTCGACTTCCCCACCAAAGGTGCTGAATGGGACAAAATGGTGGCTAATAGTAAGTTCAAGCAGTGGAAAGATTTCGGCACCTTCGATAAGGGTTCCATCGCGTTGCAGGATCACGGTAACAAGGTATGGTACCGCAATATCAGGATTAGGGAATTGTAAGAAGGTTGTGTAATTGTGTACGGCGGGATAACCTACCTCTTCAACAGTTCAACAAATCAACGATTTAACAGAAATACAATGAAATCATCACGCAGGGATATGGTAAAAAAGATGGCCGGGCTGGCGGTGGGCTTGCCTGTGTCCGAGTCGCTGCAGCAGCGACTGGCGGCCAGCGACCAGGCTACGGGGCTGAAAGGGCGCGTCAACCATTCGGTGTGCCGTTGGTGTTATAGCAAGATCGAATTTGAGGATTTGTGTAAAGCCGCCAAGGAAATCGGTCTGACCTCCATCGAGCTCACGGGCCCTGAAGAATGGCCGATCCTGAAAAAGTACGGCCTTACATCGGCCATGCCGTGGGGCGCGGGCAAAGGAATTTCGGAGGGCTTCAACGACTTAAAGCTTCATGAGGAACTGATAGCAAGCTATGAAGCTATTTTCCCGAAACTAGCCGCCGCTGGGCTCGACAAAGTGATCTGCTTCTCCGGCAACCGTCGCGGGATGAGCGACGAGCAAGGCCTGGAAAACTGCGCGATTGGCCTGAAAAAATTGATGGCTTCCGCCGAAAAGCATAAGGTCACGATGAGTATGGAGCTGTTGAACAGCAAGGTAAACCATCCCGACTACATGTGCGATCTTTCTAACTGGGGCGTAGAGCTGTGCAAGCGCGTGGGTAGCGAGAACTTTAAGCTCCTCTACGATATCTACCACATGCAGATTATGGAAGGCGACGTTATTCGAACGATCCAGAAAAATCACCAGTACTTCAACCACTATCATACGGGTGGCGTGCCGGGCCGCAACGAGATTGACGATACCCAGGAACTCTACTACCCCGCCATCATGAAAGCCATTGTGGCGACAGGCTATAAGGGGTACCTGGGCCAGGAGTTCATCCCCAAGCGCGACCCGCTCGTGTCGCTGAAAGAAGGCGTCATTATTTGTGATGTGTAGTTTTTTAGCTTTTGGCTGATGGCCGTTAGCTGATGGCTTTAAGAAAGAGAAATCCCGCGTAGAGACAATATACTTGTTTCAGCGCGGGATTTTTTGCGTGCCAAAGCCCTGATTGGCTCATGAACTCATATACTCCTCAACTCATACACTCTTCAATTCACACACGCTCCTTCCCCTGCCAGAATTCCCGGCTGTACACGCGCCGGAAAGGCCAGTTTTTGTTCCGAAGAATGATGGGTAGGTAGGCGTGCGGTTCCTTAGCCGACGGACTTCCAAAATACAAATCGTCGTCGGTGAGCAGCAGGCCTTCGTAGGTATCAGCGGGCCGGAGCGTGAGGTCGGCAAAAGGCAGCTCTTTGTGGTAGGCAGCGTTTTTTTGAATAATCCGGTCTTTCAAAAGCCACAAACTTCGGTAGCTCTGGTTCGGGATGGGTTGCGGACGATAGCGTCCTTCCGATACTTCCAGGGCGTACTCGAGGTAGGCTTTCAACAGTTTGGGGCCGGCATTGGCCGTCTGTTCAGTGCGTAGTTGGTCGGGCCATAGGCTCGTCACCACGAACACCCGCTGCCGCGCCCGCGTCACGGCTACATTCAGGCGATTCTCGCCACCCTGCATATTTAAACTACCAAACTGCATCGACAACTTTCCCCGCACATCCGGCGCGTAAGCCGTAGAAAAGATGATCACATCACGCTCATCACCCTGTACATTTTCGATATTCTTAACGAAAAGCCCTTTCGCCGTTACATGTTCCTGTTCCAGTAGTTCCTGAATCCATTGTTGCTGGTGCACGTTGAACGTCACAATGCCTACCGACAGGATACCTTCTCCCAGCTCACGAACGAGTTGCAGGATTCGATCTGCCTCGATGGGATTGGTGTTATTTTCCCAGACTCCAGCCACGTGCAAATAATGGATGCCCGGCTCGGCATCGTTGACCTGTTTGAAATCAGGTAGTAAACGGAGGGTGTTTTTGTAAAAATGCTGGTTGGAAAAATCAATCAAGTCCAGCGAACTACTGCGATAATGGCCCGTTAGTTGCCGTTGCGTAAGCGACTGGGCCGCCAAATCGAGCAGCGATTCTACTTCCAGCGCCACGGGGGTACCCTCTTCTTCGAGATTTTCTTCAAAGCGTACCCGGTACAGATCATTTGGGGGGAGTTGCTTGCTATCGCCCGTCACGACGATCTGCTGGCCCCGGTAGGCGGCGGGCAGGCCGTACTCGGCGTAGCATTGCGAAGCTTCGTCGAAAATGACCAGGTCAAAAAGTCCGGCCTGCATGGGAAACAGGGTGGAGACCGCTTCCGGCGAAGCCATCCAGCAGGGAATCAGAGAAAAGACTTCGTTGGAATATTCTTCCAATACTTTACGAATTGGCCAAATATTCCGTTTTTTGGTGGCCTGATGGTATAACTCGCGGTAGGTGGTGCGGTTACCCAGCCGATTGGTTTCCACATTTGTGTACGTAGCCTCTCGTAGCTTCATTAGCGTGATGTCGCGGCTCAGGCTTTGTTTATGAACAATCCCTGCCTGCAATTGTTGCTCCCAGGTCTGCATTTTCAACGACGAAACTGCCCGCAGCACGGGGAATTTGTCTTCAATATGCTCGATCCAGGCTAGTCGCAGGCTGTTGTCGAAAACAGAAACTGCCTCAGCCGGGGAATCCATTCCCGAAGCTGAATTCAGCACCAGCGTGGTGACCGCCTGTTCAGTTGGAGAAAAGTCCGCCGCCAGTTTATCCATTTCCACCAGCGAGTCGAAGTCCGTACCTACCTCCTGCCAGAGTCGTTGAGAAAAAGATTCGGGTTCGGTGAGCAGGTATCCCCATTGTTTTTCCAGCAGAAACGAGCGCATTTCTGCTTCCTTTTTCTCCCACATTTTGAGCCAATCCCGTACTTCATGCAGTACCTGCGTGAAATCCTGAACGGAGGTAGCACCTAAGGCACACGGGGCAAGCACTGCATACCAGGGCTTTTTGCCGATTCGCAATACGGCATCGGCGGCGCGTTCGGCGCGTTGGAAATAAGCCAGGTGGCGTTCCTCAAAAGGTAGCAAAACATCCAAATCAGCGGAATTGATCGCCAGCAGGGAGTTCTCCAGCCAGTGTTCCATTTCCAGGCGATTGTTCAGCCGCGCCTCCAATGTCTGTAAATCCTCCAATCGGGTACTCAGTCCGTTGGCTTTCGCGGCTCTGGACACGACCGCTTTTTCTTTTCCAAACCACTCCCACCACTGCCCTTGCAGGGAGGTACCTTTGGCCTCGATCGCTTTGGCCAACTGCCCCCGAAGCGGATTGAGCTCTGCGCCCGTTAGGGTACCCTCCACCCCTACTCCATCAGTCCGCCAGCCTTCCAGCGTGTCCACGATTTGCCTGACCAAAGCCAGCCGCTCGGCGGGTGGCAGTTGGGTCCGAAGGTACTTCTGGAAGAGCTGGAAGATAGGAGCATCAAGAACCAGTGAGATTACCTGCTCGATTCGCTCGCTGATCTCGGCCTTCTCCCGTAGAAAATCAATCGTAAACGGATGTTGGGTGAGCTTTATAAAGTACTCGCTTTGGTTGTGAAAAAAGTCCGGCCAAGTGGCCAGTAGTTCTTCCATACGCCGCAAATCGCTGAGATTGTACGATGCGAAACTTTTTCGTTCGTGCCAAGTATGCACCGTGTCAATACGGTGGTGGTAGGTCGCGTAGCTTAGCAAACGGCGGCGATAATCGTCGGATTCATGCAGGGGGAAACTGCGATAATAGGGGCGAAGGTCCACGCGTGGACCTTCGAGATCGGACGAGAGGTAAAGCTCCTTAACAGAAAGTCCGCTTTCGGTTTCGTCAAACAGTGCCGTCCGGAACTCCTCCAATTCGGCCACCGTCTGGTCGATCAGGCGACTTTCCTTCGTAAATTCACGTTCCAGGAACACCGCATCAAGACTGTAATTCAGACTTTTATATTCCTCTATTTTTTCAATCTGCGTAGCCAGTTGGCGATAAAGTTCGGCCCGGTCGTTGCGAAAATCGTGGATCAGAGCCGCAAACGGAGCCAGGCCCAACGTCTGCAGTCGCTGATAAACCACATCAAGAGCGGCCCGTTTCTGGCACACCAGCAACACGCGCTTGCCCTGCGCGGCAAAATCGGCCATGAGGTTGACGATCAGCTGCGACTTGCCCGTACCGGGCGGCCCTTGTACCACTACCGACTCCCCCTGCTTCACGAGCCGGATTACGCTTTCCTGCGATAGATCCACCGGCAGCGGGGTCAGAATTTGTTCCTCGCGCAGGGGTACCTTTGGTAGGGTACTTATCTGCTCGATGATCTCCTCCTCATTAGGTTCGCCGCGGTCTTGAGTAGAAAACAAGGGCAGTATTAATTCATTTTGGGCGGCTTCCTGTAACAACAAATTATAATCGGGCACGAGGTACGAACCCGCCTGCGGGAAAATACCCAGCACGAGTTCAGGGTACAGTTTCAGCTCGCCATTCTTTTCCAGTGTTTGCAGGTCGCTGCTTTTCAGGGCCTCGAACGGTTGCAGTGCATCTTCAAAAAGTTTTTGGTTAAAATTGAGCCGAAAGGGCGTTTCCTTCAACCATTCGTATAAAGCCGTACGGAAAGCGAGTGGGTCTTTAGGGAAATCCTCAAAGCTCTTTTCCAGCACCTCATCGGGAATTTTGGCTTCGTTGAAGTGCGCATAGGCCAGGGCAAAACTCCGATTCAGCGAAATAGCATCCTCTGTGCGACTGAACAAGCACCATTGCTCGCGATCCAGTCGCAACGTGACCGGAAAAAACAACAAAGGCGCATGAATTACCGAGCCGTCCGCGAACTTGCCCCGCACGAAGGGGTACCCTACGTACAAATCCCGAGAGCCGCGTTCTTCTTCGATAAACCGCTCGGTGCGGGTGATTTTACGGAGTTTTTTACTGATAAGATTTACCCGCTCAAAGCGCGGATCCTGCACATCACAGAGCGCAATGCGACTCTTACCCTGGATGAGTTGATTGACAAGATCAAAGGATGATTTTCCCAACAGAAAATCGGTATCGTGCAGATCGAGAAACTGCTCGGCTGGCAACCGACTAAGCAGCAGCGATTTGTTACGGCTGCTAAGATTGGTCAGGCGTTTGAGGTAGGTTTTGAGGAGGGCGGTCGGCGATTGGCGGTCGGCTATCGGCATTGCAGGGGGAAAGTAGAGTGGAAGCTCAGCCAGATTAAAGACCGGGCTGGGGCGTCAGAAAGGTAACAAGTTTACCGCATTTATAGCGCATGTGGTTGTTGCCACTTTGCTCCTCAAACTATACAATCTTCAGCAACGCCGTTTCGGCGGTGAGGCCGGGTCCGAAGGCGCTGGCAAAAATATAGTCTCCTTCCGACTGCCGGTTCATTTCCCACAGCTTTTTCAACACAAACAGAATGGTGGCCGACGACATATTGCCATAGTCGCGCAGGGTAGCGTAAGCCGCTGAGTTGTCCTGATGGGTGAGGTTCAATACCTGCTCCACCACTTCCAGAATCCGGCGCCCACCGGGATGAATGGCGTAAAGACTCACATCGTCGGGCTGAATACCCGCCGCATGCGTCAGGCGTTCCAGTACTGCCAACAGGCCTTTTTTCAAAATATCCGGAACCCGGGAGGTGAGTTTCATCTCGAAACCAAAATCGCTGATGTGCCAAGCCATGTCGTCCTTGCCATCGGGTAGTACTTCGCAGGCAAAATCCACGATTTCCATCCCCGTACCATTTTCAGGCACATTGCCTTCCATAAGCACCGCCGCCGCTCCGTCGGCAAAAAGCGCGTTGGCCAGCCAGTGATCTTCTTCGTTCTTTTTTTGAAAATGGAGAGTACACAGCTCCACACACACCACCAGTACCTTGGCTGCGGGATCAGCTTTCACCAGCGCCGAAGCGGCTTTTAATCCATTGAAAGCGCCGTAGCACCCCATAAAATTGACGGCTAGCCGATGTACCGAACTGCGGAGTCCCAACCGACCGATAAGTTCGATGTCGGGACCGGGCGCGTACATACCCGTGCAGCTAACCGTAATCAGGTGGGTAACTTCGTCAGACTTCACAAGGCTGTCAGTGAGGCAATTGCGCAACGCTGCTTCGGCCAATCCTACGGCATGCTGCCGGTAAGCGGCCATGCGCTGCTGCACGGTGGGGAAAGGTTCAAGGTCGGGGGTGTTGGGATAAAAGGAAAAATCGTCCAACTCCTGACCGTAGTCGGGCAGCACCGAATAGCGCTGCTGAATACGGGTACTGCGGTACAAAGCCCGCAGGCGGCGTTCGTCGTTACTCTCCAACTTCATAGCGCGTACCATAAAATCTGCGATGCGGCTTTGGTCGAACCGGGGGGCGGGAACGGCCGGTCCCATGGAAGTAATGTAGGCGCCAGCGCCCGCTCGTATTGACACGCGATTCTTTTTTGTACGAAAAGTAGGTAATTTCACCGGGAGATCATGTCAGGTAAACGACTTTCCGGTAAACATGTTCGGATTAGATACGTCATTTCCCGGCCCCAGGATTCTTATTGAAGCGAATCTCCGATCCATCCATCCAAATATCTGTGCCAGTATTCTATGAGGAACATACTTCTGCACCTTCGCATCCCCTTTTCCTTGTTTTTGCTGCCCGTTTTCCTGTTTGCCCTGAGTCAGGCGTCGCCCGTACCTGCTGATCGGGCGTGGTGGGCGTTTGTGCTGATCCACTTGCTTCTGTACCCGGCCAGCAATGCCTACAACAGCTATTACGATAAAGACGAAGGAAGCATTGGTCTGCTCGAGGTACCTCCTCCCGTCAGCATTGGTCTGCTCGTTACGGCCTGGGCGCTGGACATTGCCGCGATTGTGATTGCTATTCTAGTAGACTTGGGTACTCCCTTTGTACTCTACCTTCTAATCTATGGCCTCATTTCCAAGGCTTATAGTCACCCCGCCGTTCGGCTTAAAAAGTACCCCCTGCTGAGTTGGCTGATAGTCGGATTATTTCAGGGGGCGTTTACATACCTCGCTACTATACAAGTACTAACCCAATTGGAGGTATCTTCCCTTCTATCCGTGCCCTTTCTCTTACCTGCCCTGATTTGTACCTCCAACTTATGGGCGGTGTACCCGCTTACACAGGTGTATCAGCACGAGGAAGACGCCCGGCGCGGCGATCTCACCTACAGCCGCCTGGTGGGCATCGAGGGTACCTTCCTGAGTGCGGCCGTCTTTTTCACGCTTTCGTTCGCAGGGTTCATGTATTTTTTCCTGCATTTCGGCTCTGTAGGTACCCTGTTCGTGCTGGCGGTATGCATGGGGCCCGTGCTGGGGTACTTTGGCTACTGGTGGTGGCAGGTGCGCCTAAATCCTGCCGAAGCCAATTTTCGCCATACTATGCGCATGAACCTACTGGCAGGCTTTGGACTCAATCTTTTTTTTGGAATTCTGTGCCTCTACCCGCTCTGATTACCAATTCATTATTTTTGTGTAAAAGAATTTAGGTAAAAAATTTCCGATCAGGACTTGCGTCCAATGCCTGAAGACTCTACATTTGCATCACCTTTTCAGAAAGAGGTCACGCAGAAGTAGCTCAGCTGGTAGAGCGCAACCTTGCCAAGGTTGAGGTCGCGAGTTCGAACCTCGTCTTCTGCTCAACAAGCCAAGCACCTTTATCGGTGCTTTTCTTGTTCATAGACGGCAGGACAGCCCACACGTTGTCCGCCTTCGGGTCGGGGTGGTGGAATTGGTAGACACGCAGGACTTAAAATCCTGTGAGCCGCAACGCTCGTACGGGTTCGATTCCCGTCCCCGGTACTGATTATCAAGAGGTTATGGATTTTTATTCATAACCTCTTTTTTATATCCCTTCCTTTTAGTTCTTGAAAGGCACCTATTACCAGAGCTCCCATTTCTTCCATTCAGCATTTTTTTCCTTGCAAATCGAACATTTAGTGTTCGATTTGCAAGGAAGAATCTAAAGAACAGGTTAACGAGTCACTAAAAATGATCCGATGGCTTCCCCGGCAAAGTTGCTTTTCATCCCGGAAACCTTATATTTGATGTTTTTCTTTTCGGGCGCTCCCAGAAAAGTATTCGGACGCATCTCTCCCGAATCCCTACATTTCCCCTCAGCTACTGCCGCCGCATGAAGGTATCTACCACTGAACCCTACCAAATCATCTATTCGCTTTTACAGCACGAGTACCTGGGCTACCTGTTCGAATCGTTCGTTGTGCAGCTCGACAGCCGGGGCGACCTCACTTTTCTCAACCAGAATATTTCCGCCAAGAATGTTCAAGAGTTTGCCGACGGACTGGACGAAACCGATTTCGAACTCGTCCGGCTGATCGACGACATGCAGCAGGATGTCATTCTGCGAAAATTCAATCCGCGCAAACTTAGCCCGGTCGATTTTTTCCTCAAAATCTACGACCCGCAGAAAGGCGATAAGGTGATGCAGGAAACCATTGCGGGGTACCTGGAAAAGATCAAGGCAAAAATCCTGGAAAAACTGGCGGGGAAACAGATTTTCATCATGGGCAACGACGGCGACCCCATCTGGAAACGCGTAGAATGGATGCCGGACAAAACCAAAGTGCGCTTCTACTTTATGCGCAACGAGGAGAACACCCACTATTTCCCCACGATGCTGTATGGGGGCCAGAAGCTTGACTTCCAATATGCCAATGGGATGGTGATTTGTGATGAACCCGCCTGGCTGGTGGTCAATGGCGGACTTTATCATTTTGAAGGAGAAGTGGACGGTAAAAAGATCCGTCCTTTTCTCAACAAGAAATTCATTGCCATTCCGCGCGCGATGGAGGATCAATACTACCGCAAGTTTGTGGCTCCGCTGATTGCCTCGTACGATGTGGTATCCAAAGGGCTGGAAATCCGGCAGGAAAAGCTCCCGGCCAAGCCTGTACTAACACTCTCCGAAGTCCATTCTCAAAAGAAACAGGTACCCGTACTCTTCGGTGATTCGGAGGATGATACGGAAGAAGACTTATCCTTAGATAGCGAGGTCGTATTGGATCTTTCATTCCAGTACGGGCAATTCTCCTTTCAGTTCGACAGTTTGGCCCATGCCGCCAACGTGAGCCTTGAAAAAAGCGGCGACGACTATATTTTTCACAAAATCAGGCGCAACCTGCCCCTCGAACGGCAGCGCATCCATCAGTTGAACGATTGGGGCCTGGATGTTCGGAAAGGGCGCTGCCTGCTTCCCAAAGCACAGGCCTTCGATTGGCTGAACACGCATTCGGTACAGCTGGGCGAGGAGGGCTTTGAGGTACACCAACATGCCAATAATGCGCGCAGGTACTTTTTGGGGTACTCGTCACTCGATGTGTCCATCACCGAAGGCCGCGACTGGTTTGACATTCGCGCCAAGGTACGGTTTGGAGAGTTTGAGATTCCATTTATCAAGCTGCGCCGCTACATCCTGCAACGCAAAAAGGAGTTCACGCTGCCCAACGGTGAGATCGCCGTGATTCCGGAAGCCTGGTTTACGAAGTACTCCGAACTATTCACGTTCATTGAAACGCATAACACCGACCACACACTCCGGCTGAAGAAGCACCACCTGATGCTCGTACAGGAACTCGAACGTGATAGCCTGGCGACCACCGTTCTGAGTCGCAAGCTCGAAAATCTGCGCGACTTCCAACAAATCGAAACCTACCCCTCACCCCAGGGCTTCCGGGGCGAGCTGCGCCGTTACCAGCAGGCGGGGTACGACTGGCTACGATTCCTGAACCAGTACCGCTTTGGCGGCTGCCTGGCCGACGACATGGGCCTGGGCAAAACCATTCAGACGCTGGCGCTGCTGCAATCGGAAAAAGAAAACGGGGTCACGGCTCCTTCCCTGCTCGTGATGCCTACCTCGCTGCTGTACAACTGGGCGCTCGAAGCCCAACGCTTTACACCCGACCTGAAGGTGTTTCAATATACCGGTACCTACCGCGACAAAAACACGGAGCAGTTTGACGAATACGATCTAATCCTTACTTCCTACGGCATTGCGCGGCTGGACGTGGATTTGTTGAAAACCTTTCGCTTTCATTATATCATTCTCGATGAATCACAGGCGATCAAAAACCCTGCGTCCGGTATTACGAAGGCCGTGATGAAACTTCACTCGGCGCATCGCCTGATCCTGACGGGTACCCCGCTGGAAAACAGCACGCTGGATTTGTGGTCGCAGATGACGTTCGTGAATCCCGGATTGCTGGGAAATCAATCGTTTTTTCGAAAAGAGTACCAGCTACCCATCGAGAAAAAGAACGACGAAGAAAAAACCCAGCGACTGTATAACCACATCAAACCCTTCCTGCTGCGCCGCCACAAATCGCAGGTAGCCACCGACCTACCCGAAAAAGTGGAAAGCGTGCAGTACTGCGACATGAGCGAAGACCAGGAGGCGAAGTACGAGGAAGCCAAGTCGTACTACCGTAATCTGATTCTGGAACAGATCGAAACCGAGGGATTGTCCAAGTCGCAGATGGTGGTGTTGCAAGGACTTTCCAAACTCCGGCAGTTAGCCAACCACCCCCGTATGGTGGATGAAAACTACGAGAGCGATTCAGGAAAATTCAAAGATATCATCCATAAGATGGAAACGGCCATTGGCGAGGATCACAAGATTTTGGTGTTTAGCCAGTTTGTCAAGCACCTCACGCTTGTCAGGGGGTACCTTGACCAGAAGAAAATTCGCTACGCCTACCTCGATGGCTCTACTAAAGACCGGCAGCACGAAGTAGAAACCTTCCAGAATGACCCCACAATTAAGCTTTTTCTGATCTCGTTGAAAGCGGGCGGCGTGGGCCTGAACCTAACGGCCGCCGACTACGTGTTCATCCTCGATCCGTGGTGGAATCCGGCCGTAGAAGCCCAGGCTATCGACCGAGCCCACCGGATTGGGCAGGAGCAGACGGTATTCACCTACAAGTTCATAACGAAAAATACGGTTGAGGAAAAAATTCTGGCCTTGCAGCAATCGAAGCGCCAACTGGCCGACGATTTGATTTCCAGCGAGGAAGGCTTCTTAAAGTCGCTTTCTCGGGAGGATGTGATGGGGTTACTGGATTGAGGATATATTTGTGTAAATCTGGTTTAACATAAAAAAGTGGAGGAGGCATAAAAACCATGAATTCAGAATAGTAAAGAAAAGAATAAAGTTTTCGAGTTAGGTACCTTTCATAGACAGCCTGCTGTGGGGGAGTAAAAGACAACCGTATATGAACAAAATCAAAATATCGACTGCCCAGTTTGAACATAAAAGTGGTGATAAAGCCTATAATCTTTCCGTCATTGGAAAACTGGCCCGGCAAGCCGCGCAGGAAGGTTCACAGGTCATTGCATTCCACGAATGCTCTATAACAGGCTACACTTTTGCCAGACATCTTACGAAACAGCAGATGCTCGATGTGGCAGAAGTTATTCCTACCGGCCCCAGCATTTTGAAGCTTACAGAACTAGCGAAAGAACATGATATTACAATCCTGGTGGGGATGTTTGAAAAAGATGTAGACGATAACCTGTTTAAATCCTATGTGTGTGTAAATAAGGACGGGCTTGTGGCAAAATACAGGAAACTGCATCCTTTTATAAATTCTCACCTGACCCCCGGCAATGCCTACTGCATTTTTGAAATTCACGGCTGGAAGTGCGGTATTTTGATATGCTATGACAACAATATTATCGAAAATGTGCGTGCCACTACGCTCCTGGGCGCTGACATTATTTTCATGCCGCACGTCACGATGTGTACCCCCTCCACCCGTCCTGGAGCGGGTTTTGTCGAGCCAAAACTTTGGCAAAATCGAGAGTCTGATCCTACGTCCCTGCGGCTGGAATTCGACGGAATGAAAGGGCGGGACTGGCTCATGAAATGGCTACCCGCCAGAGCCTATGACAATGCCATCTATGCCGTATTTTCCAACCCCATCGGTATGGATGATGACCAGTTGAAAAACGGCTGCTCCATGATTCTTGATCCGTTCGGGGATGTCATTGCCGAATGCCGGTCGTTCGAGGACAGTTTTGTTACTGCTATCTTCACGCCCGAAAAGCTTGTGCAGGCGGGCGGCCATCGCTACCTCAAAGCGAGGCGCCCGGAACTGTACCGGGACATTATCGGGCAAGACCACGCGTCGGAACAGAAAGTGGTGTGGATCAGCGCGGAAAGTCAGAAATAAAAATACCCTACCCTTCACCTACTTCACGGTTGTGCCAGGGTACCTTTGGAACGCCCTATTGCTTGGATGTTCCCCTGAAATATGAAATGCCGAATGATCAATGATTTGATTTCCAGCTAGAAAGGCTTTGTAATATTTCGCACGCGGGATGAGGTACTGTGTTTGTTTGATTGAAGGGATTCGTCCGTACCGATATCTAATAAAGCAGGTTGTGATTCAATTTAGAATCTCGTAACAATACAAAAACTACGACACGTATAATTCAATACCATATTGAAAAAAAATCAAGCAAATACAAAAAGGCACTACAAAACTTTCGCATATTTACGAGTTAGGTGAAATTATAAAAAACCTACTTCATGATTAAGACCATATTAATTTTATTAGCACAACTTCAATTTCTTTTGTACGCACAAGGTCAGACAAAAGTTATTGACATGCATGTACACTCCTATACCCAAAGTGAATTGGATAAGGGAAAACCCTTCATTGATTTTTATGGCGTAAAAGGCATTGATGACGCAAGAGAGTTGATGGTGGAAACTTTTGATGCATTCAAGAAGTACAATGTTGTAAAAGCAATGGTAGATAGCAGCCCGGAAAGCTTAGAAGCCTGGCTGGAACATGATAAGAATGGCCGGGTGATAAAAGGCTTTAGAATTGATACCCCGGGCGACATTAATCTGGACATTGCAAAGTTTGAACAATTGGTGAAAGCCGGTAAAATTGAAGTGTTTGGCGAAATTGGCACCTATTACTCAGGTACCACCCTTGCCGATTCTATTTGGCAACCTTATCTGCGAATTTGCGAAAGGTATGATATACCAATAGCGGTTCATACGGGCGGGGGTGACCCTGGAGGTACGTATAGCTGGGCACCCAAAGCCAGACTTAAATTTGGCGACCCTTATTTGTTAGAAGATGTATTAGTGCGGTATCCTAAACTACGGGTTTATTTGATGCATAACGGTGGGGAAGAGTGGCATGAACGGGCTTTGCGACTAATGGCCTATTACCCTCAATTATATACGGATATAGCAGTTATGCTTTGGGTAGAACCTAACACTCAGCGGACCGTTACAGAATTTTTGAAGAATGCAAAACATGCAGGTTATCTTAACAAGGTTATGTTTGGCTCAGACGGAATGAAATGGCCCTATGCAATTGGTAAATCCGTAGATTTTTTAAATAGCCTTACATTTCTTACCAAAAAGGATAAGGAGGATATTTTTTATAATAATGCAGCGAAATTTTTAAGGCTTAAAGAATAACTAGACCTGACAAGAGGTTTTGATTTAGCGCGGTTATGCAACCGTACGTCAAAAGGAGCGGCGTAGGCTTCGCAGTGCTACTTTTTAAAATGGACATAAAACGCCACAGTCAATTTCCAGGAAATTTTCTGGTGCATTCGACTCGGGCCCGACATGGGAAATATCTTTCCACGGATAATTTCCAACGCCTGATCAAACTTCCAACTCAGGTAATCGGCGTAGGAGTAGGTACCCTGTTCGAGTTGGGAAAGACTGGTGATGACGGCCATATTAGGTGCATTTTTTTAACGTAAGGTACAAAACCCTCATTTCAAATACACACCCTCCTCCCCTTCCCGGCTAAGTACCACCTCGACGTGCTCGTTAAAGGTGGTGCTCAACGCGTAGCCTACATAGTCTGCGGATACGGGATAATGGCGATGGTTGCGGTCTACGATGACGGCTACCTGCAGCTTTTTAAGACGATATTGCAGGAAGGGTTGCAAGGCAAAAGCCAGGGTACGGCCTGTATTTAATACATCGTCGGCCATAATTACGACTTTGCCGTCGGTAAGGACAAGTTCATCGTTGAAAGTAATCTCGCTTTTGTGGGGCTTTTCCTTATCGAAGATCATTTCGGCCAGGCTGGTTTGCATGGGAGAAATGCTTTGGAGTTCCGCCGCCAGCAGGCGGGCGAACTCGAAACCCTGCCCGGCTATGCCCGCCAGGATGATTTCCTCTTCCTCAAAATTCCGTTCATAAATCTCGAAGGCAATGCGTCGAATCTTCTGGCGAGTCTGCTCGATGGTCAGGATTTGTTGGCTCAAATCAGTTGATAGTTGAAAGTGGAGAGTTGAAAGTTGAAAATTCTTTTGCTTAGATTAACTAAGCGGTGCGCCACGTGACGCACCGTTCGATTACCCCACTTTGTGACTTTGATACTTTGTGCCTCTCCCCCCTTAAATCGGAAATTTATCGCTTTCGAGGTAAGCGTTGATCAGCGATTGTTCGCCTTCTTTGCCGGGATAGAAATTGCCGTGCTCCATGCCCATGATGAAGCTCTTGTTTTCCTTCTTGCTACGGTCGTAGATGTATTTGAAAATATTCTTGTAGTTGATTTCGCCGGTAGTTGGCTCCTTGCGGCCCGGATTGTCGCCGATCTGGAAGTACGCAATCTCAGACCACGTCCAGTTAATGTGAGGGATAATGTGTCCTTCATTCTTCTGCATGTGGTAGATGTCGAAGAGAATCTTGCAGGAAGGACTGTTGACCCCCCGGCAGATTTCGTAGGTCTGGTCGGAGGTGCGTAGGAACAGGTTGGGATTGTCGCTGAGCGGTTCCAGTACCATCACCAGGCCGCTGGGTTCGAGTATCTCGGCACCCCGGCGCAACGCATCGATCACGTGTCCGGTTTGTACACCGATGGGTAGGTTCCGCTCGAAGTCGCCCGGTACCACGGTGGCCCACTTGGCATTGACGCGCTTGGCTGTCTCCACGGCCCGCTTGCAGCCATTCAGAAAAATATCTACGAACTCTTGCTTGCCCGCCGCCAGCGTATTGGCTCCATTGCCTCCCTTATCAACCACAAAAACACCCATTTCCATGCCCAGACGCGACATTTCTTTGGCTATTTTCTCCTGCACGTCCACGGGGCGACCCATCATGCCATTGTCTTCCAGGGCCATGAAGCCCTGGTCGGCCATGAATTTGAGCTGGTCGATGAGGTCATCACCCGCCGTGTTTTTGAACATCCCGAAATGGGGCGCGTATTTGAGATTGAATTTATTCTTCGCCGTCGGACGGGCCGACAAACCGCTGGTGGCAAAGGCAGCCGCTCCCGCCAGCCCGAGGGTAGATTTTACAAAGTTTCTGCGACGCATTTTTTTGATGAATAATTTACGATGAACAATGAATAATTTTTTAGCGCGTCCAGCCGCTAATGAGCGAGCACGACACGGTTTGATTCAGATTTCTCCAAAAAACTTTCTCTGCTGTTTTTATCTATAAAGGACAGGAAGCGGAGAATATACCAATTCAAACTTCAAAGTAAAAAGCTATTAGCTATCGTCCATGGGCTGGCAGCTTTTTAAAACTCATTCGAAAACCTTATTACTTACGCCACTACCTTTCGAAAAATCAAGGTACTTGTCGGCTTCATCGCGGATCTCTTTGCGGTAGGCGTGGCTGATGCCATCGATGGCGGCAGCTTTGACTTCGCCGTGCAGACGGTTTTCTTTCAACAGTTTCAGGACAAACTCCTCCCCTTCCCAACTACCACCGAGGAAACGCGCGGCCCGCAGCCGCACCGCGTAGGGAAGCGAGGTACCCGCCGCTGCGCTGGCCAGAATAGTGAGCGAGTTTTGGCTACCTACGGCCTTGATCGAGGCGAGCAGGGCGAGCTGCTTCTCGTCGTTGCTGGTTTCTAATTTGTTCCAGATGTATGCATTCGGAGCCTGCCGCAGTAATTGACGACCTGCATCGCGGCCAATATCCGTATCGGGTTTATCGGTAGCGAGCTTAAAAAGGCGCTCGTTTTCAAAGACGGGTTCGTAGCGCGCCACCAACTCGATGTAGTTTTGGGTACCGTAGGTTTCGTCCAGCAGTTTCACCAGAGCAATTTTTCCCCAATACGATTCCTGAATAAAGTCTTTGCCCAAATGATAGAGCGCGAGTTTGCTTACCTCCACGTGATCGGGTAGCTTCTTCTGGGTGAGACCCAGCAGGGCGGTGGACTTGTCGTAGCCCGTCGGGTTGAAGTCGAAGGCGCGGAAGTAGCGCAGACGATCTTTTAAAGGCACCTCCGGGTCGGAGGACAGTCTAGCCAGATAGGGAATGGTGTATTTGGAGCGGGCGCGCCACACGATGTCGCGACTGGCGGGGGTTTTCAGCGGATCGCCTACCCTCGTTAGCCACGCCCGAAACAACCGATCCCACTGCTTGTAGGCACCGATTCCCAGGGCTTCAAGGTACCAGCGGTCGTTCCCCTCGTACTGTTGAGCGAGTTGCAGCCATACGTCCTGGGCTTCGTAGGTATGATTACGGTAAATGGCCAGCGCACACTCCCGGCGCACCTGCGGGTCGCTGTCAGACGTCAATAGTTTGATATACTCGGTAGGATCAGCGTTGCGCTGCCGCACCGCCCGCAGCGCAGTAATACGCAGGTTGGGATTGATGTTGCGAAACGAGTTTTCGAAATGCCGATTGCTGACTCCCTCAATATTGTTGAGTACCCACAACGCCCGCGCCCGCAGCCTGGGGTTCGCATTGTAGCGGTGCAGGAGTTCGCTCAGGGGCGGCTCGGCCTTGAAGCTCATTTTCACCAGCGCATTCCACGCCAGGTAGCGCGTGGCCACGTTTGCATTCTGCAACGCATCCGTTGCTTCCTGGGGAGAAGTTAGATCGTATTTCGGTG
>JBBRDE010000027.1:0-29183 GCA_038204185.1 Cytophagales bacterium | reverse complement strand
TTGGCACCCTTGTTGTTAAATCCCATGCGGTTGATAAGTCCCCGGTCGGCCTTCAGGCGGAACAAGCGGGGACGATCGTTGCCAGGCTGCGGACGGGGCGTGACGGTCCCGATTTCCACAAAACCAAACCCCAGGGCAGCCAACTCGTCCACCATCTCGGCATTTTTGTCAAAACCTGCCGCCAGTCCAACGGGATTTTTAAACCGCAGACCCGCTACCTCACGAACCAGCGAGGGATGTTCGAAGACATACATTTTTTTTAGCAGGTTGGGAACAAACGGAAGTCGGTAGACAAACCGGAGCAGATCACACACCCAGTAATGTACCTGCTCAGCATCGAAGAAAAAGAGTAACGGAAGAAGGAGACGTTTGTACATATTACAAAAATAGGCGGTTCAGAACAAGGGGCGGGTAGGAAGCTGATTTTTATTTTTCTATTGCAAAAAACAGCCAAGGGTACCAGCCTTTGCTGATACCCTTGGCCCGGTCCCATATTGCTCTTTTTTTATAAGACCGATAGAGACGTACTTCTTTACTTAAATAAAACGATTGATCAGATTCTCCAGATACTCCTGCCGACCTGAGATTGTGTCGGGTTCGCCCTTTTCGGCGGCTAAGGTAAAGAGGTCTTCCAGGGATAATTTTCCACTCTCAAACGCCTTGCCTTTTCCACCCTCGAAACTGGCGTAGCGGTTTTTGCGAATGGCGTGATACTCGCCATTCTGAGTGATTTTGTCGGCAATCAACAACGCGCGTGCTACCGTGTCCATACCCCCGATGTGGGCGTGAAAAACGTCTTCTACGTCGGTAGAGTTGCGGCGGCGCTTGGCATCGAAGTTGATACCACCGCCCGCCAATCCGCCCGCGTCCAGAATCACCAGCATGGCCTGTGTCCATTCCATGAGGTCGTTAGGAAACTGATCCGTATCCCAGCCATTCTGGTAGTCGCCCCGGTTGGCGTCTATGGAGCCAAGCAGTCCTGCGTCGGCAGCTACCTGAAGTTCGTGCTGAAACGTGTGTCCGGCTAGGGTGGCGTGGTTTACTTCCAGGTTCAGGGAGAAATCGTCCAGCAAATCATACTGACGCAGGAATCCCGTCACGGT
This sequence comes from Cytophagales bacterium, assembly GCA_038204185.1. Classification (GTDB taxonomy): domain Bacteria; phylum Bacteroidota; class Bacteroidia; order Cytophagales; family Spirosomataceae; genus Salmonirosea. Next base: position 28,080 of record JBBRDE010000027.1, on the reverse strand, counting down.
GGCGGCGTCGTAGTCATACTGGTGCTTGGTAGGCTCGCAGGGTTTGGGTTCTATGAAGAATTTACCCTTGAAGCCATTTTTGCGCGCGTAGGCTACTGCAAGTTTCAGCATCTGGGCGAAGTGTTCCTGCTCGCGCTTCATGTCGGTGTTCAGGAGGGTCATATACCCTTCACGACCTCCCCAGAACACGTAATTTTCGCCGCCCAGGGCGATGGTCGCATCCAGTGCCATTTTGATTTGCGCGCCGGCGTGGGTTAACACCTCAAAATCCGGGTTCGTGGAGGCACCATTCATGTAGCGGTGATGACTGAATAAGTTGGCCGTTCCCCACAGCAGTTTTACGCCACTGTCCTTCTGCTTCTGTCCCAGGTACTCAGTTAATTTTTGAAGACGGGCCTCGTTGGTCTTGACATCGTCAGCGTAATCCACTACGTCCAGGTCGTGGAAGCAGTAGTAGGGGGTACCTATCTTGGTGATGAACTCAAAAGCAGCGTCGGCTTTATCCAGTGCCCGTGCTACGGGATCGCTCTTTTCGTCCCAGGGAAAAAACTGGGTGGGGCCGCCGAAAGGGTCAAGCCCCGTTCCACAGAAGGTGTGCCAGTAAGCTACGGCAAACCGCAAATGTTCTTTCATGGTCTTATCGCCCACAGTACGATTTTCGTCATACCAGCGGAATGCAAGGGGGTTGTCCGTTTCGGGACCTTCGTACGCAATCTTTCCAACTCCTTTGAAGTACTCGCGATCGCCTTTTAAAATGTCCATAGATAAATGAATGATGATTGTTAGATAATGACGGGGTATTCCTCAGTGTCAGCCCGCACTGTAAGTAATGATATTTCATGACAAAGTTAACAAAACTTCGCATAAGTGTAAAAATGACAATTCTAGTCAAATCTACCCTGTGCTCTACAAAAAAGGCCGAGACTTTATCAGCCTCGGCCTTCCCTTAAGAAAGCATTTCATAAATTCAATCTACTAAAAAAACTTTGCGCGCCGATCTACAATCTTGGCGTTGTCGCGGATGGCTTCGTTGAGCAGGAAAGCCGCGCGGCTCTCGATAGCCTGCTGAAGCTGCGTTTTATAGGGGGTATAATCCGCAATCTTGGGAGCTTCAGTTTTTTCCACCTGCTCCATGACGAAAACTCCGTTCTCCCCGGCAAACACTTTGGATTTCTGACCTTTTTTCAAGCCGAATCCCGCACCCAGGGCCAGAGGATCAAAACCCGCCGAACTCAGCAAGCCCGTGGCCAGGGTAATGTCATTGGCAGTTTCTACCAAAGCACCGGCTCCGTATTTCTTAGCCATAGCGTCCAGGTCACCGACGGCTCCCAGTTTGGCTATGATTTGCTCGGCTTTCAATTTGTTACGCACTTTGGCGGTTAGCTCGTCGCGGAAATCGTCTACTTTAACTTCGTCTTTTTCCGTTTTGCCAGTTAGAATGGCTACTACGTACTGCTCGTCGGTTTCGAATACCTGGGAAACCTTATCCGTTCCGGTTTTATCATCAAAGGCCCACCGTACAATCTCGCGGGCATTCTGAATAGCATTGACGTTAGACGAAGACTCAGGAATCCGGTTGGCGGTAGCCACTACCAGCGACTTGCCTTTTTTGACTGCTTCGTCAAACTCGGCCTTGGTGTCAACCGAAGCGGCAAACTGATCGGCCTTGCGATAAGCTTCATCGCGGGTAGACTGGCTCGGGGCGATCGTCTTAGCGATCGTCGCCATGCGGTAGAGAGTATTGGACTTAGGGTCCGTCACTTTGATAATATGAAAACCGAACTGACTTTCTATCAGGCGGTTTACCAATCCATTGTTGTTCATAGAGAAGACAGCGTCCTCAAAGGGCTTCACCATCGCACCATTGTTTTGGAAGTAGCCTACATCGCCACCGCGCTGCGCCGAACCTGGGTCGGCGCTGTTGGTAGCAGCCATGGCTTCGAAACTAGCCCCACCCTGGATTTGGTTCAGGATCCCTTCGGCGCGTTGCCGGGCTACGGCCTTGGCCGAATCCGACGGATCTTCGGGCCGGATGAGGATGTGGCTGGCGCGGGCGGTAGACACCGAGTCTTTTTTAGTGCCGCCATACTTATAAATGAAATAGGTTTCGCCTTCACGGTAAGGACCGTATACTCCACCTGGCACAAAGGTCTTGACGGCTTCCTTCAGCTGATCCGACATACTGGCGTAGGACATGTCCGTCGGAATGGCCAGATCAGAATTCATGCGGGCATAGGCTGAATCGTTGGCGGCCGAAGCCAGGCCGCGAGCCAGGCTCTTGATTTCAGTATACAGTGCGGTGCTGTCATCTTTGCCCGGCATAACGGGGAAGGTCACGTACTGAATCGTGCGGGTATCTACGCCTTTGTATTCATCGCGGTGTTTAGCGAGGTACGATTCCAGTTGGGAGTCGGTCACCTTGAGGGTGGTATCAGCGACGGAGTAAAATGGTACGTATAGGTACCGCAGCGAAGCCTTGGTGTTCTGCGCCATGTACTCCCGTTCCGATTCGGCTTTGGTCACATAGGAAGAAAGGCGAATCAGATTCTCGTATTTCTGGCGCAGGCGGTCCGAACGGAGGTTCTTCTCAAAATCAGCCCAGGCCTGCTGCTGAGCAGCAGGTAGCGTATTCAAATTTTTGAGGTAATTAACTACCGCGCTCTTATCGAAAGCCCCCGTGGTAGGATTAGCAAAAGCCTGCTGAATGGCCGGGCTGATGTTGTTGCCCTGCACCATGTCTACCAGTTCTTCATCGGTCACAACCAGGCCCAGCTTGTCATACTGCTTTCTGTAGGCAATATCAATCACCAGTTGATTCCAGGCTTGCTCGCGTAATGCCGTCATCTCCTGCTCGCCTGCTGCCCGTCCGGTTTGGGCTTCGTAGTTCTGGCGCATTACGTCCAATCTACCCTGAAAGTCCTGAATGTTAATTTCTTTACCGTCAATCTCACCCAGAGTTTGGTTGTTGCCACCCCCAAAAAGTGTGTTATTGCCGAATAGGTCACCCAATACGAATAGGGTGATACTGATCCCGATGAATCCTACGGCCCAGCCGGAATGTTTTCTGATGTTGTTAATTACTGACATTGCTCTTTTTCAAATTTGACCCGCAAAATAAAATCTTTTCTAGGTAGTATCCAAGAAGTTAGGAAGGATGAATGATGAATGATGAATGATAAGACAGGCTATCGTTTTGACTGTTAGTCTGTTGAGCCTTTTTGAACAACCTTGCGTATGGTGAACTAATCGATATGTTGTTAATTGCGTGGAGGGACTGCCAAAAGTACGATAGAAAGGCCTCCGTTTCCTTCATGTCATGTACTTCACCTGAGAACGATATAGAAAAATGAAAATTATGCTGAAGAAAGCCTCACCCAGCATCGTCATGAAGCCCAGCCAGCCGCCGATGAGTACCAGCGATGCGACGATGGCAACTCCTACCCCTGCTACATAGTAGTAGAACCCCCGCTTTTGGAGCCCCCACATGAGGTAGGCTCCAAATAAAGTGAGCGATTCGTAGATGAGCATGATGATGGCGCTGATTCGAATGATATCGGCATTCATCTTGGCCCGGACCGAATCGAATAAATTTTCCATAAATTTAGCATTGGCCTCGGTAGCCTGAGCCTCCATTCTTTCCTCAAGTTCCTCAAAGTACTGTTGGACTTGATCGGCCGCTACGCCCGGATTCCACAGGCGATCGGACTGCGTCCAAAGCCCCGAAATGCTGCTCAGGAAGGTCAGGAGGCAGAGAAAAAAAAGCAGGCGCGGACGTTGGACTGGGGCAGTAGATTCAGACATTGTATAATAACAGACTGGTAAAAGCGGGCAAAAGTTGCGGATTTCAATGAAAACACCAAAAGCATTTGTTTTTTATCCAGGGCCCGATACTTTTACGGATAGAAGAAAGCTATTTTTTATAATCAAACCCCAGCCTATGAGTTTAGAAACCCTGACCGAACGAATTCGCACCGTGGTAGGTACCGACAGCGATATGAAAGCCAAAGTGAAATTCGCTACCGATGAAGGTACCGTATTCATTGACACGACCCAGGTACCCAACGTAGTGACCAACGATGATCACGATGCGGATTGTATCCTGGAAATATCTGCCCAAAATGCTCTGAAAATGCTGGATGGCGACCTGAACCCGATGACGGCCTTCATGATGGGGAAGTTGAAAGTGAAAGGTGATATGGGGGTAGCGATGAAAATCGCCCAGACTTTTACGAAGTAGGGGAGGAAAGGACTTTCCAATTAAAATTATTTTTTGTGCCAAACTTGGTATTTAATACCGATTGAAGATGGAAAATAGTAGAGTAAGATAACCTTAAACCCGACACTATGAAAAAGCGATCTCCTTCCACCCAGAACCGCCGTCAATTCCTGCAAACCAGCGCCGTGGCTACTGCCGCCGTAGCCGGTTTCATGATTGTGCCACGCCATGTGCTGGGCAAAGGCTACCTGGCCCCGAGCGATAAACTCAACATAGGAGCCATTGGCTGCGGAGGAAAAGCACTGGTCAACGTCAAACAGGCCTATAATGGCGGTACAGACAACATCGTGGCGCTCTGCGATGTGGACGATCGGCAGGCTGTTACCTACCGTAAGCAGTTCTCCAAGGCCCCTTACTACAAGGACTACCGACAAATGTTGGAGAAGGAAGCCAAAAATCTGGACGCGGTGATTGTGACCACGCCCGATCACATGCACTATCCTATCGCGATAGCCGCCATGAAACTCGGCAAGCACGTGTACTGCGAAAAGCCTTTGACCAAAGATATCTGGGAAGCGCGACAAATGACCGAAGCGGCCAAAAAGTACAAGGTCGTGACCCAGATGGGGAATCAGGGGAGCAGCGGCGACGGTACCCGCCAAACGGAAGCCATCGTGCAGTCGGGGCTGATTGGTGATGTGCATACCGTGGAGGTCTGGACCGACCGGCCCGTGTGGCCGCAGGGTGTGAAGTCGCCCAAAGACCTGGGCCTATCACAGCCCGTTCCCGAAGGCGTGGACTGGGATTTGTGGCTGGGTACTGCCCCCGTGCGGCCCTACCACGAAGCCTATATGCCCTTTCGGTGGCGGGGCTATTGGGATTTCGGCACGGGCGCGCTGGGCGACATGGGCTGTCACTTTATCGACGTCCCCTTCCGTACCATGAAGCTAGGGTACCCTACTTCTGTCGAGTGCAGTGTTGCCTCGGTTTATTCCGACTTCTTTAAGGAAGCCTTCTTCGACGATGTGGGCCCGTCGGCTTCGTCCATTCACCTCAAATTCCCGGCCCCAAAAGCGGGGGGTAAGGAACTCAACCTGTCGTGGTACGACGGCGGTTTCCGTCCGCAACTGCCGGAAGGCTGCGACTACAAAACGGTTTTTGGCAATGTTGACGGTGGCTTACTCTTTATAGGTACCGAAGGTATCGTGAGCGCCGGGCTGTTTGGAGCGAACCCACGAGTGTGGCCTGAAGCAAAATTTAAAGGTACCCCACTTCCCAAGCCGACCCGGCCGCTGGTAGCCGGAAGTACTGACGGTCACCAACAGCAGTGGGTAAAGGCCTGCAAGGAAGGCTACGGAGCTTACACAAGCTCGTCGTTTGATCAGTCTGGTCCACTGACCGAGACGGTGCTGATGGGCAATCTGGCTGTGCGGTCGTTTCAATACCGTGAGCCGAAAGCCGGAGGCGGCTTTACCTTTCCGGGGCGTCAGAAACTGCTTTGGGATGGAAAAAATATGAAGATCACCAACTTTGCACCCGCCAATCTGTTTGTGAAGCGGGATTACCGCAGTTTTTAAATTTGTAGCACCACCCCCCGCCTACGGCGTACCTCTCCCGAGAGGGAAATTTGGCGCTGGCGCGTTGGCCAAACCAACAGATCATTACCAGGTAAAAATCACCATCAACTATCAACTAACTAAATGAATCTTGACTTAACTGGAAAAACCGCCCTCGTGTGCGGAAGCACGCAGGGCATTGGCCGCGCCTCGGCCGAGGAACTGGCGCTGCTGGGCGCAAATGTGACCCTGATGGCGCGCGATGAAGAAAAATTGAAAGAAGTGATGGATTCGCTGGATACCTCGCTGGGACAAATTCACCGCTTTATCGTGGCCGATTTTGTGGATAATGAAATCGTGAAAAAAACGGTGGACGAGTACCTGCGCCTGGTGCCGGACGTCCATATTCTGGTCAACAATACGGGTGGCCCGGCGGGTGGGCCGATTGTGGAGGCCGATCCGGATCAGTTCCTCAAAACGTTCCAGATGCACTTGATCAATAACCAACTGCTGGCGCAGGCCGTAGTACCTTCGATGAAAAAAGCGGGCTACGGTCGCATCGTGAACATCATCAGTACCTCCGTGAAGCAACCCATCATGGGCCTGGGCGTGTCCAACACCATCCGGGGCGCGGTAGCAAGCTGGGCCAAGACGATGTCGCTGGAACTGGGCCGTTATGGTATTACGGTCAATAACGTACTGCCGGGCTACACCCGCACGGCGCGCCTGGATTCCATCCTGAATACACGGGCCGAAGCCCAGGAAAAAACGCCCAACGATGTGGCCTCCCAGATGCAGTCCGAAATTCCGTTGGGCCGTTTCGCCGAGGCGGAAGAGGTAGCTGCTGCCGTGGCTTTTCTGTGTAGTCCTGCCGCAGGTAGCATCAGCGGGATCAATATTCCGGTGGATGGCGGGAAGACGGGGAGTTTGTAGGGAATTTCAGGCTTCGATCTTACTTGAAAATCCGTTTGTCAAACGGAAATTTTTCGATTTCGGTAATTCCTATTTTGCCAAAATCTTTGTGATTCGGGTTAATGAGAAGATTGAAGTCGCCTTTCGTTACGACGGAGGGGATTCTGAGAAGACAGAATTTGTTTTCTGATACGAAATCGTCGCCAAATTTTTGGGTGGAGACGGGATGCGGGAAATCCTTCCAGTTGCTCGGGAATTCCGTTTCTAAAACTTCCTGTATCGCCAGATCGGGTACGGGTGAAAAAGTGAGGTAGAGCGAATAGCACTGCTTTGGGTATAAGGTATGTTTTGTTTAATTTTTTGTAAAATAAATTAAACAAAACTGCCGTAAATGTGTTCGCTAATTTGAAACATGTCGTTTCATTCAATTAACACCAAAATTATCATGAACATGAGCTTACTTAAAACATGTACCGCCCTTGCCCTTGTTGGAATACTGGCCTCCTGTGGCAGCACTCAGCAAACCGAAGAAACCCAGGACACTACCATGACCACAGCGGTGGAAGCAGTGGAAACTCCTACCATCGTGGGGGTAGCTTCGGGAAATGAAAATTTCAGCACGCTAGTTACGGCGATAACGGCCGCCGGATTGGCCGAGACGCTGGGCGGTGAAGGGCCCTTTACCGTATTTGCACCAACCAACGACGCTTTTGCCAAATTGCCTGCCGGTACCGTAGATGGTTTACTGAAGCCTGAAAGTAAGGATAAACTCTCGTCGGTATTGACCTACCACGTAGTATCGGGTAAGTTTGATGCTGCCACGGTAGTTGAAGCCATCAATACCAACAATGGCAAGTACACCGTAACCACGGTACAGGGAGGAAGCCTGAATCTGAGCCTGAAAGATGGCAACGTACTGCTGACGGATGCCAATGGCGGTACGGCCATGGTGGTGATCGCCGATGTAGCGGCTTCTAACGGAGTCATTCACGCCATCGATACCGTAGTGATGCCCAAGTAAACCTTATTCAGTATAGCCTGAAAAGGCCGCCATTTACGTGTGGCGGCCTTTTTTGGTTAATTGGGGGTAGGTAGATAATGAGAAATCGAGCGACGGCGAATGGTACGAACCCCTTACAAGTACCTTACTTCTCCATCTGCACCAGCGACGACTTATATAATTTCTGATGCACAGCGTCCAACTGCTTGATAGGTACCTTAATCACTTCCCGGTCGTAGGTCATCAAGCCGTTGGTTTCTACCTCGACATCGGTAGTTTGGGTATAAACCGCCGCCGATAATCCCTGCCGGATCAGCCCCACCAAATCGTCCATGAAGCCTTCGTAGCGTTTGTAAAGCTCATCGGCGTTCTTGAATGTCTGGTATCCCCAGTTGTCTTTTTGCTGCCAGGTGTGGCCGATGACGGGCAGGCCCAGCCCACCGAATTCGCCCTGCACGATTACCTGATCTTTACCATAGATTTTGGGCGCTGGCATGGCGGGGGCGGGGTAGTTGTGCAGGTCGATCATGTCGCCTACCTCATGAAAATTCCCCCCGCTGGCGCTGTTGACCAGGCGGCTGGGATCATAATCCGCTGTCCACTTGGCGATTTCCTCGGTTTTGAATTGTCCCCATGCTTCGTTGAAGGGTACCCACACAACGATCGACGGGAAGTTATGATTAACGTCCATAATCGCCTTCCATTCGCGGCGGAAAATACGCTCCGATTCCGGCGTGCGGTCTTTGTCGGTACCTACCCCCGTGATGCCCGGCCGCGATTCCCAGCGGTTGCCCAGGTCGCCGCTCGGCATATCCTGCCATACTAGCATTCCCAGGCGATCGCACTGGTAGTACCAGCGGGCGGGCTCCACTTTCACGTGTTTGCGGATCATGTTGAAGCCCATGTCGCGGGTGGTGATGATATCAAAATACATGGCCGAGTCGGTGGGTGCAGTGTAGAGTCCATTGGGCCACCAGCCCTGGTCAAGCGGGCCGTACTGAAACACAAATTTGTCGTTGAGCAGCATCCGCTGAATACCCTGGGCGTCGGCCTTACGGCTGATCTTGCGCATGGCAAAGTAGCTTTTCACTTCGTCAATCACCTTGTTTTTACGCACCAGCGCCACCGTCAGATCGTAGAGATTGGGATTGCCGGGTCCCCACAAACGGGGATTGGGCACGGGCAGGACGGCCGCTTCGTTGGCAGGTACCTCTTTTTCTGACATCATCAGGGTGCCGTCCCAGGCGCGAATGCGCAGGATGTCGCCCGCTTCGGCATTTTGCGTCATCGCCGACACGGTCAGGGTACTTCGGTCGACATCGGGCGTATTCTTCGTAGACTCAATATAGCTCGGGGGTACCTTTTCCAGCCAGACTGTCTGCCAGATACCCGTCACGGGCGTATACCAGATGCCGTGCGGATTTTTGATCTGCTTGCCGCGTGGCTGAGGGCCGTCGCTACTGGGGTCCCACACCCGCACGGCGATTTGCTGCTGATCACCTTTAACCAAATGGGGCGTAATATCAAACGAAAACGGATCGTAGCCGCCCTGATGCGAACCCGCTTTTTTGCCATTGACGTACACATCGCACTGCCAGTCTACCGCGCCAAAGTGCAGTAGGGCTTTTTCATTTTTTAGTTTGAAGGAAAAAGGAATGGTGGTACGGTACCAAAGAATGCTGTCCTCTCCCACCGTGCGACCCACGCCCGACAGCGACGACTCCACGGCAAAAGGTACCAGGATTTTTCCGTCAAAGGTACCCGGTACGGTTTCGTCGGACGTTTTGGGGATAATAGCGTAGTCCCACAGGCCATTCAGGTTCTGCCAGCCCGGACGGATCATCTGCGGGCGGGGGTACTCGGGGAGCGTATTGGCAGGATCGACCTTGCCGGCCCATTGGGATTTGATTTTGTCGCCCGCAGGCTTCCAGTTGGCCGTTTGGGCCCGGGATATGCCTGTGCATATCAGCAGGAAAAACAAAAGGGAAAATAGACTCTTATTCATAATGGGTAGGTTATTTGAGTGCAGTAAAACGATAGGTTAAAGTAGGGGTACCTTCCTGTTAAAAGGAGTTGGAATACAATCTTAACCACAAATTGGGAAAGTTAAGGTAGGAAAACCGCTTTTGTTATTTTCCAAAATCAAAAAGGCATCAGTATTTTTTGGCCAGTCAAAGGCTTTGGCTAAAAAGGTATTCATCCAAAATCGACTCACAGCTATGCGGACAATTCTTACTTTCCTCTGTGGTGTTTCGGTGCTGATCGCCGGTTTTCAGACGACCAGCCACGCGCAGAATCACGCACCTACCCTGGCAGTCGGAACCGCCGCGCCCGATTTCAAGCTGATGGGCGCGGATGGCAAAACCTACACTCTGCAAAATTTTGCCAAAGCACCCGTACTGGCGGTTTTGTTCACCTGTAACCACTGCCCCACGGCGCAGGCCTACGAAGATCGGGTGATCAAATTGGTGAAAGACTACGGCGATAAAGGCATGGCCCTGGTCGCGATTTCGTCCAACGATCCCTCGGCCATCCGGCTCGACGAACTAGGGTACACCGATCTGAGCGATACCTACGCGGAGATGAAAGTCCGGGCCAAAGAGAAAAATTACAACTTTCCCTACCTCTACGATGGTGAAACGCAGTCCGTAGCCCAGGCCTACGGCCCCGTGGCGACGCCGCACATTTTGATTTTTGACAAAGCGCGAAAACTCCAATACGTAGGCCGCATCGACGACGTGGAAAAACCCTCGGGTACCCCCAAAAACGTGGACGCCCGAAACGCCATCGAAGCCATGCTGGCCGGAAAACCCGTGCCGGTACCTACCACAAAAACGTTCGGCTGTTCCATGAAATGGGCCGATAAGGAGTCGGGCGTGGAAAAGGAACGGCTGGCCTGGGCCAAAGAACCTGTCAGCGTACAAATGATCGATGAGGCAGGAATCAAAAAGTTGATCAAAAATGAATCGGACAAGTTACGACTGATCAACGTATGGGCGACCTGGTGCGGACCCTGCGTCACGGAGTTTCCCGATTTCATGACCATGCACCACATGTACCGGGGCCGCGATTTTGAATTTGTATCCGTCAGCGCCGACAGCCCCGACAAGAAAGACAAAGTGCTGAAATTCCTGCAAGGCAAGTACGCCTCGAACACCAACTACCTCATCAATTTTGAGGATAAGTACAAGCTCATCGAGGCCATCGACCCCAACTGGCAGGGCGCGCTGCCTTACACGATTCTGGTGGAGCCGGGCGGCAAGATCGTCTACGCCAAACAAGGCCCGATCGACCCCTACCTGATGCGGAAGGCGATTGTGCAGAATAAGTTTGTGGGACGGTTTTATTAGTTCAGTTGAAACTGGGCCGCTTGGCGGTGGAGAGCTGAAAATTATTTTTGCGACGTTAAATTGGCTCTAAACGCCCAAAATTTCAGTTAAAGGTACCCCCGAAACTATGGAAAAAAGAATTACTAAAAACTATGACAATGGCGAAATTACCGTCGTGTGGCAGCCGCACAAATGCATTCATTCCGCGATCTGTTTTCGGGGGCTCCCGTCGGTTTTTGATCCACAAAAAAAACCGTGGGTCACAATCGAAGGCGCCGATACCGACACCATTGCCCGGCAGGTGGAGCAGTGCCCTTCCGGGGCGTTGAGCTACCGCATGGATGGAACAGAAAAAACCGACGAACAGCCGCAATCCAAACCTGATACGGTTGTCCTGGTGGAGATGAGCCCCAACGGGCCGCTGATGGTGCATGGTCGCATCATAGTCAAAGACGCGGTGGGAAATGAAGTAGACAAAAATCAAGTGACGGCCTTCTGCCGCTGCGGTCAGTCGCACAACAAACCCTACTGCGACGGCAGCCATACCAGCGTGGGGTTTGTGGGGTAAAGTTTGCAGATAAAACTATGCTGGATAAATCAATTTCCGCCCGATACCATGCGGTAATTATCGGTGGTGGGCATAATGGACTGGTCGCGGCCAACTACCTGGCCCGTGCCGGGAAGAAAGTGCTGGTACTCGAAAAGAACGAAACCTTGGGCGGAGCTACCGCCTCGCAGCGGGTTTTTCCTGATTACGATGCGTCGCTTTCAAGGTACTCCTATCTGGTGAGTCTTTTCCCAAAGCAAATTGCCGACGAACTGGACTTGCACCTCAAACTACTATCCCGACGCATCGCTTCCTACACACCCTACCATCAGGCTGGTCAAAATAAGGGGCTACTTATCAGCAATGTAGATGAATCAGTTTCGCGGCAGTCGGTGCTGGATTTAGGCTACGGCGAATCCGAGTGGAGTGGCTACCAGTATATCCTTCGTCAACAAACCACTTTCGCCGAATTGGTCTGGGATTCGCTGCTGGAACCGCTGCGGAGCAAAGCTGATTTTGAAAAACAGTTCCGACAGGCCGGGCAATCCGACTTATGGCGGGATTTTGTGGAAGAACCCATCGGTTGTTTTTTGGAGAAAAACATTCAGTCTGACATCCTGCGTGGCGTACTGATGACCGATGCCAAGATCGGGGCTTATACGAGTGCCCACGATGAAAGCCTGTTGCAGAATCGCACCTTTCTCTATCATATCATCGGCAACAAAACGGGCGAATGGCGGGTACCCGAAGGCGGCATGGGTACCCTGGCCCGACAATTGGCCACCAACGCCGAACGCCACGGCGCGACATTACTTTGCAACGCCGACATTAAAACTATTCAAATAGGTACCCCACACCATCAAGTTTCTTTCCAGTTAGGGAATGAACTGTATGAAATCAAAGCCGACTATGTTTTGTCAAACGCCAGTACGACCGAGCTGTACCGTTTGCTGGGAGAAAATCCGAAGGTACCCACCCTTGCAGATGAAGGCACAGCTTTCAAAATCAATATGCTTTTGAAAAAACTCCCCGCTTTGAAAGATCCCAATGTACGGCCCGAGGATGCTTTCGCAGGTACCTTTCACATCGATCAATCCTACACACAAATGGAGGGTACCTTCGCCGAAGCATCGACGGGAAAGGTACCCCACACGCTGGCCGGGGAAATCTACTGCCACACGCTCACCGACCCGACCATTCTTTCCCGCGAACTGCGGCAGGCAGGCTACCATACGTTCACCTACTTTGGGCTGGATTTGCCTTATAACCTATTTGTGTCGGACAATGCGGGGACTAAACAGGAGGTAGTCAAGCGGTTTTTGGCCGGACTCAACCCCTACCTAGCCGAGCCACTGGAAGACTGCCTGGCCCGTGATGCGCAGGGTACCCTGTGTCTGGAAGCCAAAAGTGCCTATGATCTGGAAAAGGAACTGAACCTGCCCCGAGGTAATATTTTCCACAATGCTCTGTCGTGGTTTTTTGCCGGGGAAGAATCCGAGGTAGGTACCTGGGGCGTAGAAACGCCCTGGGAACGGGTGCTAATCTGCGGTTCGTCGGCCAAGCGGGGCGGTGCTGTAAGCGGAATTCCGGGGCGGAACGCGGCGCGGGCGGTGCTGGCAAAAGGAGAGAAAGCCAAGGGAGCAAAATGATTTTTATCCTCCTGGCTTTCTCTCCTTTGTGCACTGCATGCGGTTAGTTATACCCCGGGTTCTGTTCCAGCTTGGCACTGATATTCCGTTCGATTTCCGAAAATGGAATTGGCCACAGATTGTGGTACTGTTCGATGGTAATTCCTGATTTCTCGTTGTACTTCTTATTGCGGTCGTAGAGCTTACCCATACGAGTCAGGGTCACCATCCGAAGTTCTTCGCCATAAAGCTCCCGTAGCCTTTCGTCCAGCAGAAAGTCGATATTCATATCGCCGGCAGTAACGGGAGTTGCTTTGGCCCGGGCGCGGATGGTGTTAATATCCGCCGCGGCACTGGCGCTGTTCCCTTTTCTGATATGGGCCTCCGCCCGCAGCAAGTAGGTTTCGGCCAGCCTCATCAGATACGTGTCTTTAAATACCTGCTCACTGGCATTCAAGAGAACCTTTCCACCAAGGGGCGAGACGACAGGGTTACCCGAGGCATCCTTTCGGAGGTAAGCATCCGGGTAATCCCCGGCTGACAGGCTGACTTTTTTGAGGATTGGAAACCAGTTCCGGATCGTATCCCCGAAGTTGACCACTTTGGCCTTATAGCCGTCTTTGACGTACCACTTTCCAAAATCCGGCGAAGTAGGGGATACCCCGTCGATCTGGAAGTCCCGAATGATATTGTACTCAGAATTCCGGATGTCCTTCGTACCGTCGTTCCAGATCGTGTACAGTACATGGGACGTAGGACGCATCCAGCCTACCCCACGGCCCGACAGCTTTTCGTTGTAGCCCATAATGGCCGGTACGCTTTGTTCCACGCCGTTCACTTTGGACCGAATCGTCAGGCTACCCATATTGGGTGCAAGGCTCCACTGTGTAAAATCCCGAAGTGAAGCCGGGTTCAGGTAGTCGGTCTGGATGACAAAAAGACCTTCCCGGTTTCCCGTCGACCGATTCTGATTGCCCAGCTCGAAAAGATCCCGGTAAACATCGCCGGGTTGGTCTTTACGAACACCAAAACGGGCGGTCATAAGCCCTACGGCGGGATGGCTGATTACCTGTGTGGCTGCCGCAATGGCTTCGTCGTAGGCTTTCAGCGAGATATATACTTCGGTAAGCAGGTGCTGGGCGGCCTGCTTGTTGACCGCCCCATTGGCCACTACTTCAATATTTTTAAGTCCGGCAATGGCTTTCACCAAATCGGTCTTGCACTGATTATAAACTTCATCACGGGGCGCGCGGACGAAGTCACGGCGAGGCACCTTTATTTCTTCCAAAATCAGAGGAACGCCACCGTACAGATTTGCCAGCATGTTATACGAGAAAGCCCGGAAAAACAGGGCCTGTGCCTGAAACTCAGTTTTCTCCTGATCCGAAAGTTTTGATGCGACATTGGCCCTCTCGATCACTACGTTTGCATTCGTAATAACCTGATACAGGCTCTGCCAGATGATCTGCGGTACCGCAAAGGTCGGTACCATGGTGTTTTTGTAATCATTGAGCTTCACCGGTGGATTATAGTCCGTGGCATTCACGGCGAAATCAGTGGCATAGCGTAGGGAGAAAAAAGCGTCCAGGTTGATCCCTCCAAAGAGGATGTTTCGGACGCGGTTATGCAGAAAATTGATGGATGCCTGAAACTGCGAACGGTTTTCCAGGGAGTTGGCAGGCGTATAAAAATCCAGGGGCTGCTCCTCCAAAAATTCGACCTCGTTGCACGAAAGTGAAGTGCCAAGCAGAAGGAGAAAGATAAATTTTACGATTCGTTTCATGGAAGTATATTTTTAAAATTCGATGTTGAGACCAGCAGTGTAACTACGAAGCAGTGGATAGGCACCAGCACTTAAACCGCTGCCTGTCTCGGGATCCCATCCGTCCCAGTCACTCAGTGTAACAAGGTTCTTGCCGTTGACAAACAGTTTGGCGCGGCCAAATCTAATTCTGTCCAATACATTTTTCGGAATGCTGTACGACAGGGTAATATCCTGCAGGCGGACAAAGCTCCGCTGGATGTAGGGCGAAAATGTTTCGCCCAGAGCTACCGTGTAGTAGCCGATCTGCCGGTAGCGGGCATTTGGATTTTCAGGGGTCCAGTAGTCGAATTTGAATAGGTTGGAGCCATAAATATTATCAGGGTTAGCCAGTGAAGTGCCGGGTTGTCCGTAATAATAATTTTTGCCGCCTTGAATGGCGTTGATGAAGAACTTGAATTCCCAGGCCCGGTACTTGAAGGCATTCAGAATACTAAATCGGTAGGAGGGATCGGTGTAGCCCAGGATTTTCCGATCGCTGGCGGCTGTATAGTTGCCATCGCCGTTGATATCCTCGACCTTGTAGGTGCCATAGGTAAATCCTTTGGGAATCGTGCCGGACTCGAAGTCTGCGATTTGCCACATCCCGGTGATATTGTAGTCATAGGCTACACCGTAGGGATGGCCTATGAAGATTTTTGAAGATATCAGGTCGTCTTCTTTTCCATCTTTATTAGCATCGATACCCAAAATACTGACCACCTGGTTCCGGTTGCGTGAGAAGTTGAAAGTCACATCCCAGGTAAAGTCGTTTCGCCGTAGGGGTACCGCGTTGAGCGTCAGTTCCTGCCCGTTGTTTTTTAATTTGCCGATGTTGGTGGGGGTGCTGCCAAAACCGTTCAGAACCGGAATGTTGATGTTGTACAATAAGTCGTAGGTGTTCGCCACGTAGAGTTCAAGAGTGCCTGACAGGCGGTTTTTAAATAGGGAGAAGTCGGCTCCCAGGTTGAGGGACCGGGTCGATTCCCATTTCAGATTGCTGTTGGCCAGGCTGGTGATGTTCTGGCCCAGTTCTGGTGCGGCGCCGTTGCCGTAGAGGTATCCACTCCCAACCGACGAACCTATTTTTGCCAGGGTCTGGTATCTACCTACCGTCCGGTTGCCATTTACACCGTAAGAAAGCCGGAGCTTTAGGTCGTCGATCACACTGATATTATCCCGGATAAAGCTTTCTTCACTCAGCCACCAGGCAGCCGAAGCGGAGGGGAAAATGCCAAATTTGTTATCGGGCCCAAAACCGGAGAACCCATCCCTTCGCACGGTTCCAGTAAAAATGTACTTGCTCTTGTAGCTATAAATAGCCCGAAGCATGGTGTACAGGCTGGCTTCCTTCCAGGCGGTGGTAGTGGTGGTCTGTAATCCAGCCTGGCCAGCATCCAGTTTATTGTAACCCAGGATATTGTTGGCAAATTGGGTAGCCCGCGCCGTGGTACCTTCGAAATTCCGCTTTTCGATACCGTACACCAGGGTACTGTTGATTGAATGATCGCCGAATTCGCGCTGGTAGGAAAGGATATTGTCCAGGGTAAGCAGGTATTGGGTCGAATTCGACTTGAACCCTTCGCCGGTGAAGTTCTGAGCGTACGAGTTAAAGTTGAATTCTTTTTCATTGATCAAGTTCTGGGAAAAATTGAGGCGGTAGCTCAACCCTTTGATGAAGGGAATGTTAATATCCGCGTAGAGCAGGCCAAAGAGGTTATTCCTTTTATCCAGATTATCTTGATCATATTGAAGGAACGGGTTCAGGATTCCGCGGTAGGGCTGTAGGATGTATTTGCCCTCAGCATCCTGGTAGGCAACTTGGGGAGGCAACTGAATGACATTTCCCAGCGAGGGCGATACCTTCGAATAGTCGCTGATGCCCAGGAAAGATTGTACGCCTACTTTCATCCAGTTGGTAACCTTGGTGTCGAGGTTGATCCGGAAGTTATAGCGTTTGTAAGCATCATTCTTAACCACATTTTGCTGGTTTGTGTAGCCCAGCGAAAAATAATAGGAACTAGCGTCACTCCGGCCGCTGATGCTCAGGTCATGATTTTGAATCATGGGGTTTTTGTTCGTCAGGAGCTTCCACCAGTCCGTTTCGGTGCCATTCTGATAGCCGGCTAATATTTCGGGACCGAAAAATTTGCTGGACGGATCCCATTTCGGATTGGGCGTAAGCAAATCACTACCCGTCCGACTCTCACTTAGGTATCGGTCCCCGATTTTACGAATAAATCCCTCCCCATTTTCCGGAAGCATACTTCTGTTGGAAACCTGCTGAAAAGATAAGGAGGTACTATAGGCAATGGTAGGTTTCTTGGTGCTTTTCCCGGTTTTGGACGTGATCAGAATCACCCCATTCGAAGCTTGCGAACCATAAATAGCGGCGGCGCTGGCGTCTTTCAGTACATCAATAGAGGCTATGTCGTTGGGATTGATATCGACTAAACTGCCGCGGTAAATGATTCCATCCAGTACGATCAGAGGGGAGTTACTGCCCGAAATGGAGGTTTGTCCCCGGATAGATAACTGGGGATCACTGCCCGCCGTCGTGACAGCCCCAACGTTCAACCCAGGTACCGCCCCTTGTAGGGATTGTAGAATGCTGACATTCGGCGACTCACTGAAAGCCTCGATGTTGGCTCTGGCTACGGCACCAGTTACGTCCCGCTTTTTGGCGGTACCGTACCCGACAACCACTACTTCTTCCAGAGCCTTTTCATCGGGCTTCAACGAAACGTTAAGCGTGCTTTGGTTGCCTACCATAACCTCCTGAGAAAGGTACCCGACATACGAAAAGACCAATACTGAGTTCTGTGCGGAAATACTAAGCGTATAGTCCCCTTTGGAATCGGTAACGGTACCGTTGGTGGTGCCTTTGGTTACGACACTGACTCCTGGGAGGCCGGTTCCGGTTTCGTCCGTGACTTGTCCGCTCAGGGCGCTACTCTGCCCGAACCCCCGGAGGGCTGTCAGAACCATCATCAGACACAGGAGATGCCGGTATCTGGGCGAATTGATTAGATTTGCTTTCATGCGACGCTAAATGGTTTACTGTTTCAGAAATGAGTCTTTGAGCAATGGGGTCCAGAATTTTTCTGGAAATACGATCTGAGGTATTAGAAACGTTACTTGAATATTTCAAAAAGTACCATTTTTATATACCTACTCACAGATATTTGGAAAAAATGGTCTTGAGTCTTTACAGGGGTAGCCGCGAATTCGGCTAAAAGGCTAATCTATAGGGGTTTTCTTTCTTTTTTTTAGTTACAAAATTTGGAAATAGATTCTGTTCCAAAAGCGGGAGGACGACGGAATCCGCTATCTGGTCGACCCAGAAGGTAATTGGGTGTTATGATAGCCTCTTTTCTTATGCACAGTCCAGCGCCACGAATTGATCCTGCTTGTATAGAGTAAGTAAAGCACAGCTTTCCCTTGTTAGGACATAGGTGTGTATAACCACTTTAACCCTCTGTAATTTTAGGAAATCCCAAAGCTCTAACTATCTGCCATGAGAATACTAGCAACGATTGCGGTGGGCATTCTTCTCTTTCCATCGACTACCAGCGCGCAGACACCAAAAAAGGAAAGCATTAACATTCCCAAACAGGACCTCTCCATCTGGTACGATCGCCCGGCCACGGAATGGACCGAAGCCATTCCTTTAGGTAACGGCCACATGGGGGCCATGCTTTTCGGGGGCGTCGAGCGGGAGCACCTGCAACTCAATGAAGTGACACTGTACTCGGGCGATCCCAACCGTACCTACACCAGCATCGATGTCCGGAAAAAATACCCGGAGGTGAACCAATTGATGAAGGAAGGAAAATATAGCGAAGCTCAAAGTAGGGTGGCCGGGGACTGGCTGGGCCGAAACCATCAATGCTACCAGCCGTTGGGTGATTTGTGGATGGATTTTGACCATGCCGGCCTGGTTACCGAGTACAAAAGATCTCTGGATCTGGCCACCGCCGTGGCGCGGGTTCAGTACAAAGTGGACAACACTACCTACACCCGGGAGTATTTTGCCAGCTATCCCGGCCGAATTATAGTGGTTAAGCTTACCGCCGAAGGAAAAGGAAAGCTCAACGGCCAAGTGAGCTTCTCCACGCTTCATAAGCCACTGGCGAAGTATTTCTCCCAAAATAATCAACTCATCATGACGGCCAAAGCGCCCGGCTTTGTGCTGCGGCGTACTTTGGATCAGGTCGAGAAGGCAGGTGACCAGCATAAGTACCCCGAGATTTTTGCCAAGGACGGAAGTCGATTGGCCGACGCCGCCCAGATTCTGTACGGTGAAGATGCCGATGGCCTGGGTATGACCTTCGACGCCCGCCTGAAGGCCACCAACAAAGGGGGTACCTTGCAGCTGGAGCAGGATAAGCTGATCATCACCAATGCCAGCGAGGTCGTACTGATCCTGACCTGCGCCACGAGTTATAATGGGTTCGATAAAAGTCCGGCTACGGAGGGGCTGGATCCGTCGAAACTGGCCGGGGGCTTCATTGCCAAAGCCTCGGCAGCAGGGTACCTGCCGCTGTACCAGACACACGTAGCTGACTACCAGCGGCTGTTCAATCGCACAAAAATTCAGTTGGGGGTACCTGCATCGCAATCGGCCCTACCCACCGACCAGCGCATCGAGCGCTTCGCCAATGGCCAGGACCCCGCGCTGGCGGGGCTGTATTTTCAGTTTGGCCGCTACCTGATGATCGCCGGATCACGGCCCGGCGGGCAGCCCCTCAACCTGCAGGGTATCTGGAACGACAAGATCATTCCGCCTTGGAATGGGGCCTATACGATCAATATCAACACCCAGATGAACTACTGGCCCGCCGAGCTGACAAACCTTTCCGAATGCCAAGATCCGTTCCTGAAGATGGTAAAAGAACTTGCGGTCAACGGAGCCACCACGGCACGAGCGATGTACGGAAATGAAGGGTGGGTGGCTCATCACAACACGGACATCTGGCGACACGCCGAGCCCGTGGATTTGTGCAATTGTTCCTTCTGGCCGATGGCCGCCGGATGGCTGGTGAGCCACTACTGGGAACGCTACCTTTTTCAGGGTGATAAGGCGTTTTTAAAAAATGAGGTATACCCCCTGCTGAAAGGAGCCGTTTTGTTTTATAAGGACTGGCTCATTCCCAACGAGCAGGGGTACCTGGTGACACCCGTGGGGCACTCGCCCGAGCATACCTTCAAGTATGGCGATGGCAAAAGTTCGACGCTCAGTCCGGGACCTACCATGGATATCGCAATCATCCGCGAATCCTTCGCGCGGTACCTCGAAGCCGCTAGAATACTAGGAATCGATGAGTCGCTTACTGCCGAAATTTCAGAGAAATTAAGTAAACTTTTACCGTACCAAATCGGTAAATACGGGCAATTGCAGGAGTGGCAGTTTGATTTTGAGGATGGTGAAAAAGAACACCGGCATATCTCCCACCTGTACGGCTTCCATCCCGGAAACCAGATCAACGCCCAGGCGACCCCCGAACTGACCGCGGCCGTACAGCGCTCGATGGAACGCCGGGGCGACAAGGCTACGGGCTGGTCGATGGGCTGGAAAATGAACGTGAATGCCCGACTGCTTGACGGCGAGAAAGCCTACACGCTACTCTCCAATCTTCTGCACCTGATCCGGGAAAATGACATCAAATACAAAGGTGGCGGGAGCTACCCCAACCTGTTTGATGCCCATCCGCCGTTCCAGATCGACGGTAACTTCGGCGCTACGGCGGGCATCGCCGAAATGCTGGTGCAAAGTCATGCCGGTGAAATTCATCTGCTCCCCGCTTTACCCCAAGCCTGGCCCTCCGGTAAAGTGACCGGCCTGAAAGCCAGGGGTGGTTTCGAAATCGACATGGAGTGGGAAGAAGGCAAGCTTACCCGAGCCGTTGTACGCTCATTACTCGGCGGAAACTGCCGGATCAGGACCAAGGATCCGGTAGAGGTAATCGGTACAAGAGCCAATCCTGCTTCCGGTACTAATCCCAATGCCCTTTTCAGCTTCATCAATCCCGGTCCACCTTTGGTGGCTGACGCATCGCAGCTGCAGGGGCTACCCTCCCGGTCGTCGAGCAGCCTTGATTTTGATACTAGCGCGGGAGGTACTTATGTACTTGTGAAGGAATAGGTTTCGTACCATGTGGGAAGGATGGGAATTACATCTTTTAGAAAGAGAAAGGCTCCCTGGGGAGCCTTTCTCTTTCTAAAGTCAAGCCCTTCTACCTGCGGGCACGTTTGTTTTTTTACTGTTCCATAGCCACCCTAGTCTCGAATATAAAACCGACATTTTCTGTCATTAGCGAGTAGCGTGATTGGGCCCGTCGTGACTTACGCTTCACGATGCCGACCTCCCAGGCACTTAGCTGTTGGGTGATAGAATTGTAGCGATACAGCACGTCCCCTTTTCTCAATTCTCCAATGGTTTTAGGTCCAGTAGGTGTGGATACAAAAAGCGCCGGGTTTACTTCCAGCAGCAACGCAGGTACTAGGGGCCACACAGTCTGATTAACTGGTTTATCTTCGGCTGGACGAATGTATAGGGCTGTCAGCCAGAGAGTGGAACGGCCCTTGGTGTGGATGTCTTTCTGCCGGACTGCTTCCCTGGCCCTGTGCGCGGACTGGATGGTTGATGGGTTTTCGAACGATTGAGGGTGAGCGGAGTATATTGGGATGGTAGAAGTGGTGAAATCGGCCAATATAGACGCTGTCTGGGCGGTTGTGGGAAAACTAAAAAGAAGACTCGTCAGAAGAATGAATAATTTACCCACAGGAATAGGATTAGGAATGTGAGTTTTTATAAATCAAATATTGGTAGTTACGGTGTTAGGCTTCCGAAGGGGCGGGTTTCAATACCGATTTTGCCACAAGAGTAGGAAGGACGCCTAGTCCAGTTAGTACAGAAGCCGCAATCAGGATCGTAGGCAGATGGGTAAACAGGGTACCCGTGGATAAAATGCCCAGAATGATTAGGGTGGAAAAGGGCAGCGAAAAGGCAAGAACCATGACCGCCAATTCCACGTCGAACGTTCTTCTTTCCTTGGACATACCCTTGGCTTCTTCGCGCAAGTTGAACATCGAAATGTGGGCAAAGGGCCAGAAACTTGCCGAACTCAGCGGTAGCACGACAGCCAAAAGGACAAGGGACGTGTCGCTGAGATTGAAAAGAGCGATGAGGGCGGCGCTGAAAAAGAGCGAAATGCCCGCCCGGAAAACCAGCATAGAAATAACAAGCCGCTTCCGCCCCTCTTTGAGTTGAACCGCTACCCCGATGAAAATCAGTACCAGAGGTGTCATCATGGCGCTGGTTTTGTCAAATAGATCCGTCACGACGGGGGGCAGGGTTTTGTAGTTTATACCGAAGCTCAGAAGACCGATGGCCACGATCAATAGAACATTAATAGGTTCTTTGACCAGGCTGAGGAGTAGCTCTTTAACTTTGCTACCGACCTTGGTTTCCTCGTTTACGCTGTTCTTTAAAAACATATTCAAGGCAACAAAATACAGAAAATTGAGCACGAAAAACTTGTTTCCCACATCGGCCATCGCGGCTTTGGCAAGGCCCTGTTCTCCCAAAAATTCGGCGATGAACGGAAAAGCCGATAGGCCGGGAGCCAGCGAGGGAAGTAACATCGTGAGCGTCCGGCCGGTGGAACTGTCCTTTTCCACCCCAAACCAGGTGAAAGCCAGGGGCGAAAAATAATAAATGAAAAAATTGAAGGCTAAAGCGGCGACAGGGATGAAGAAAAGAGAAGTCTCCACGTGTATTTTCATCATGGCAATGAAAATGGTCGCAGGAAGGGCTACTGACAGAATCACTTCCTTGATCCCGTTCAATTGGTCTTTGCTCTTGAATTTTCCCCGGAGTGCCATCCCCAGAGCGATCAATAAAATCAGTGTTATGGTTTTTTGTAATGCCTCGCTCATGGTAGGAAAACGATAAAATGTAATAGCGGCCGGACAAAAGGTAGCCCTCCGACGCACAGGATACGTCGAACCCGACGGAGTCGGAGGGCTTAGGAAATTAAATTAAATTTAGCTTAGGTTAAGTCCTGTAGCGCACTGACGAACATCTTCATTTCGTCCATCGTGCCGATGCTCACGCGGCAGTAGGTTTTGTCTTTGATATCGAACGAACGGACCATCACGCCCTTGGCACCCATTTTACTGAGGTATTCTTTACCGTTCATGGTAATCGGGAACATGACGAAATTGGTGTAAGATGGGATGTGCTTGTAGCCCATTTTGTCCAGGCTGCTGAACAGGTATTGCTTCGCCTCGTGGTTCAGTTTGCGAGTGTTGTTCTGGAAATCCTTGTCGTCCATGGCGGCTGAAGCGGCAGCGATGGAAGTGAAGGCGATACCCATACCACCCCGGGTTATTTCCTGAATCTGATCGAGGAAGGTAGGTAGGGCGGCGATGTAGCCAATGCGCAGGCCCGCCATACCCATAATTTTGGAGAATGTGCGGGCGATGATGACGTTTTTCTTCTGTTGCAGCAGCGAGACCATGCTTTCGGTGTCGGCACCTACGGCTAGTTCAATGTAGGCTTCGTCGATGAATACGGGTACCTTTTCAGATACGCGTGAGCAGAAGTCCAATAAGTCCTTACCCGGCGTGATCATCCCCACGGGGTTATTAGGGTTACAGATGTACACCAGCTTGGTGTCCTTGTCGATGGCGGCTTCCATCGCTTTCAGGTTGTGCGACCAGTCGTCGTTGCAGGGGACGGCCTTCCAGATACCCCCCACCGACTTGGCGACGTTCATCAGCGACATGTACGAAGGATCAGCCGATACCACGTTGCCCCCGTCTTTGAACAAAACGATCGCAACTTTTTCTAAAAGATCCGACGAACCGGGGCCCATCATGATATGGTCGGGCGGAACGCCTTCTTTCGTGGCGATTTTGCCCACCAAATCAGTCAACTCTTTCCAGGCGTAGCGATTGCCGCCACCGACCGAATCCGCTACCGCCTGCTTGGCGGCGGCTGGTGGGCCATAGGGGTTCTCGTTGGCATTGAGTTTAGCAATCATTTTCGATGCATCCTGATTTTCCAGCGTTTGACCAGCTAGAAAATGCTCGCGCATTAAGGGGCTGCGGTAGATCCGATTGGAGCGGTCCAGGGCAAGAGGAGCATTGGCAAACGGTCCGGCCTTTAAATGAGGAGCGACGGCCATTGCGCCCAAGGTGAGCAGGCCCGATTTCAATACGTTGCGACGGTCTAGTTTTTGTGACATGGGAGAAGTAAGGTTTATCAGTTTTTGGGAAATCCGGTTGGGATAAGTATTTTGTGTAAGCGAAAGTAATCAATAAATTATGCAATGTAAAGTACTAACTATCGGTGTTTTATTGCGTATAGTTAATGATTTGCAGAATAGTATAATTTATACTGTGCTTACTGCAATTTCATTAGTACCAGCGTACTAGTACTTCGTCACGGGTTTTAGAATCAATACCCCTACCCGAGGCGGTTTATTTGGCCTGGACTTGCGAAAGCCGCGTGAATGCGATCCCTTTGTAGGTGCCCGACCAGGCTATTTTTACCACCGTTCCGGCCTTAGGGGTAGGTACCCCTAGCTCAGCCCAGGTCTTTTGCAGGCTGACAATGCCTTGTGCGGTGGAAGTGACCTCGCCCAAGGAGGTACCGCTGCGGAGGGTAATTTTTATGGGAATGTTTGCCACTGGAATGGAATCGATGCCAATATTTTTGTCTAAAATTCCGCTTTTGTCAAGTTCTAGCAGACGGGCGGTGAGTGTAACGCTACCCGTGGCGGGGTAGGATACCGTAGGCTCGGCCGAGATCGGCGCGCCAAAAGCTGCCCCAACGATATCGACCAGAACGGGAGCTACTACACGATCTACAAAAGGATCGTCAACTTTGCACGAGGCTACCCCTGCTGCCATAAGTACAACTAGGGAATAAATAAGTATCTTTTTCATCTTTATAACTGTTTAGTTGCCGGGTAGTACCCGTTGAATTTTCTACGGTATTTTAGATGGAGAGAATTATCAACTCTCCATTATCAATTCATTCCGCCCACCAGAGCTTCGTCTTCATGTCGTTGGCACTACCGTTAAGCTTTATGCCGGCTTCGACGTTGGCCTGGTTCAGCGAAAACTCCGAGTTGGGGTAGGTAAAGCGGGTGGGTAACACACCATCGTTGACGAATATCGCGCGGCTATCCGCTGCCGGGAATACAGGAAGGCCGGTGCGGCGCTTCTCGATCCAGGCTTCGATGCCTTGCCCGAACAGAGCCATCCATTTCTGCTCCATAATTTTCGCTTTTGTTACGGTACCCACGGTCGTAAAATAATTGGAGGGGACGGTAAGGCCGTATTGGGTGAAGGAAGCCGTAATACCTTTTTCAAAGTACCCCTTAGCCTCGCCGGTAATATCACCATCGAAAGCGGCTTCGGCCAGGATAAGGTTCAGCTCCGAGAAAGTCATAATCACTTCGGGCGCATCAGCCTTCAGGAAGTAGCTGCCAATGGTCGAGCTGGTGGCCAGGTACCCCGTGGCGACGGCGTCGGGCAGGCCGTTGGGATGTCCCTGGTATTTGCCATCTTTGTTTGGGTTGGCAAATACGGTGATGCGGGTGTCGCCCAGCGCGTTCATTTTGTCGGCCAGTGTCGAGCTGATGTTCCAGTCGGTCCGTCCGTCCTGCACCATTACCTGGTTCCACTCATTATTGCTGGGCAATACGGTAGTACATTTCAGGGTAGCGTTGTCGGCATTGCTTGTAAAAATGGGGTACTTGGCAGCATCAGCCAGTATCTCGGCCATGATCGCTTTTGATTCGGCGGGCTTCTTGGCGGCCTGCCGATTGGCGAGGCGCAACCGCAGCGAGTTGGCAAACTTTTTCCATTTTAGAATATCTCCGCTATACAGAATATCACCGGCAATGGCGGGGCCACCCACGGCTAGCTTTTCATTGGCCATTTTCAAATCGTTCAGCAGTCCGGCATACACCTGCTCCATGGGATCGTACTTGGGCGTGTAGATGGGCGACTCACTGGTACCGGCAATGGCTTCCGAGTAGGGAATGGCCCCGTACATATCCGTCAGCAATGAAAACACCCACGAACGCATCACCAGAGCTACCCCTTCGTAGTTGGTGTTTGGACTGATTCCCTGCGCCCCTGACTGGATGATGATCCGCTGAAAATTGAGCAGGGCATCGTTGTACAAGCCTTTCCAGTTGTTGGCTACCAGGGCGGGCGATACTTCGTAGTTGTCGCCTTCGTTGGAATAAATATTCCGGGTGAAATGCTGTACGTAAAGCTCGGCCGCGTCGATGTTGATGCGCTCGAAGCGGGTACGGTGGCCCCAGTAACGATCCACGGACGACTCGATGCCCGAGGGAAGCAGGTACTGCGCTCCAATGTTGGTGGGACTGTTGGGGTTGGTATTGATGTCGTCGAATTCTTTGGTGCAGCTGCTGATACCCAGGGTACCTGCCAGAAACAGCGAGGCAAACGTTTTTGGATTGATATATGATTTCATAGATATGAATTATAAGATATGAATTATGAGATTTTTGGATAGTTAATCTCAATAAAATCAAGTATTCAAAAAGAAAGCGACAGGTTCATGCCCAGGCTGCGTGAGCTGGGTAGTTCACCGTAGCCGAAGCCCTGGGCGTTTCCTCCCTTGGAGTCAAACTCGGGATCGACGTGGGGCGTGTTCTTGAAAATCATCCACACGTTACGCCCTACCAGCGACAACTTGGCCGACTGCATGTGCAGCTTTTTGACCAACGATACCGGGATGTTGTAGCCCAGCGACAGTTCGCGCAATTTGACGTAGCTGGCGTCGAAAATGGCCGCCTCGTGGTAGTTGCGGGGGTTATTGTAAGCATACATCTGGTTGGCCGTTACGATAATATCGTTGGGTGTATAGGTTACGGAGCCGTCTGCGGCGGTAACTTTACGTACCCCTTTACCAATCACCCCTTCTTCGCGGCCCAAGGCCGTTTCGGCGTATTGGCCCGTCCAGCGGCCTGTTCCCGTACCTTCGTCATATACATCACCCCCGATTCGGGCGTCCAGCAGTGCCGTGAGCGTAAAACCCTTAAAGTTGAAGGTATTCAGCATACCGCCCGTAAACTTAGGCTGAATGTTGCCGATAATTTGCTGGGTAGCCTGGCGCATCGGCAAGCCATTGTCGCCGTACACGATCTGCCCATCGGGCGACCGCTCCCACGCTACTCCGTACAAGGTACCGTAGGGCTGACCCACGCGCGCTTCCGACGTCATGCCCCGCTGCGAAGCCAGGATGTAGGTCGACAGGCCCTCGGCGAGCGCCACTACCTTGTTGCGGTTGCGGGAGTAGTTGAGCGACACATCCCAGCTAAATCCATTGCTCAGCTTTACCGGGGTACCCGAAAGGGTTAATTCGATGCCTTTATTGGTGATTTCTCCGGCGTTCAGGATACGACGATCGTATCCGCTGGCTTTGGAGATCTCGACGCCCAGAATCTGGTTGCGGGTGGTCTGTTCGTAGTAGGTGGCATCCAGCCCTACCTTGCCCCGGAAGAAACGCATATCGGCACCAAATTCGAGGCCCGTCGTGATTTCGGGTTTCAGGGAAGAGTTGGCTATGGAAACACTCTCGGCAAACTTAGGCAGGGAGCCATTCCAGGAGCCGCTGGAAAGGAAAGTCTGAGCAAGTTGGTACGGGTCGGCATCGTTGCCAACCTGGGCCAGGCTGGCGCGTACCTTGGCAAATGTCAGAACGTCGCTTTTCACATTTAACAAATCGGTAACTACAGCGCTTACCGAAGCCGAAGGATAGAAGTAAGAGCGGGCGCTGCTGGGGAGCGTGCTCGACCAGTCGTTGCGGGCCGTCAGATCCAGGAACAGCATGTCGCGCCAGCCGAAGTTGGCGGCGGCAAAAAGGCTCTGCACTTCTGACTTACGAATCGTACTTTCGATGGTGTTGCGGCTGGGTACGGAGTTACCTGCGTTGTAAATACCGTCTACCACTAGCTCTCCGACGTTGAAGTAGTTGCGCTTGTAATAGTTGATGCGGTCGATGCCGCCAAACTGTACCGTCGTGGTAAAGTCGGGTGTAA
>JBBRDE010000026.1:0-29570 GCA_038204185.1 Cytophagales bacterium | reverse complement strand
TTGTTATCAATTATTTTTTCGACAAATTGCCAACAGGAGTCAGTCATTTCGGAGAAATTCTCTTGCATTAGCTTGTTTGAGGTGAGATTCAACAAGCTAACGACTGACTCCTTTTATTAGTTTTATACAATCCAAAACATCTTCTAAGATTGAGAAAAAGCAAACCCGGGCATTTGAGGTAGGCGAAATTCCTGTTTCTTTTTAAAAGTAGTCACTGGTTTACAGCGTTTTACAATACCTTCCGGGTAGATAGGGGAGGCGGCATGTCTCATCATCTGCGGTGACGGCAGATTCAAGTTACAGGTGAGTTTGCGAGTTTCGATGGGTGTACAGGACGAAATTGAAAATAAATGATGCGAAACGGAAACATAATCTGCTTTATCTAGTTACATACTCCGAGTCAGAATGTCAATCGATTACAACACGTATCAATCCACGTGTAAGAAATCAATTTTGTGACTGTATGAAAATAGTATAAAAAAAGATGAAGAATAAATTGTTTAAGAAAAAATAACTTGGCTACATTTGTAGGCAGTTACTTGCATACTATACACACACAAAAAAAAAGAACAATGTATTCAGGTTTCTCGAAATTTTCCACAATTTTCCATTTTCTGGTTGTGTTGCTGGTTACAGTTCTAGCCTGGGTATTTACGGGCAAACTGGTACAGTTGCTTTTTCCCCGCCTCCCGATCCTGGCTTTTCTAGTGGTTGGTTTGGGAGCCGGTTTCTTGCTGGCTTTGCTCCTTCTCCAAATCCATCAGGAACCCGATCGGAATTCGGCTCCCAGCCAGGGCCGTTTGATTGCCTGAATGATTAGTAACGAGGTACCCCTGCCGACGGTTGAAAGCAACCAGCGGCAGGGGTACCTCGTTTTGTATCGAGACCGGCCTTGAAATGCGGGTAGTAGTGAGCCGCATAGCTTCTTAAGGCCTTATATTTCCAAAAATCGCCTGCGTCAGCGCACTATAATTGTCTTCGTAGTGGTGGCCGCCCTGCAAATGAATTACCGGAATACCTGCCCTGGTAAGCTTGACTTCTACGGCATTATCTTCATCGTGCCCGAACACACAGACTATACCTAACTCCCTGATTCTGATTATTTCGGCCAGAACATTGTACTTGCCCTTGTTATTTCCGAGGTTGAGCATATCGGCTACATGTATCTCAAAATCTGTGCGTTCGTCGGGTGAGAGGGCAATGACCCCGCGGAGCGATTTCTTTAAGTCAGGAGGAATTTGACTAGCTACGAACGGGACGATAGACGCACCGAACGAAAAGCCCAGCAGCACAAAGCTTTTTTTATTCCAGAGCTTCATGTACTGAGCGATGGCCGCACTGAGGGCGACTGTGGTTTGGGCGGGGGTTTTTGCTTTCCAGAAATACTTCCGGGCGTCCAGCCCCACGACGGGCATCCCCTTCCGGGCCAGGCTCTCCGAAAGCTTTTGGTCGAACTCGATCCAACCCCCGTCACCGGAAATAAAAAACACCAGCGGCTGCTCACCTTTGACGGTCGTGGGAACCAGCGTCAAAGGCAAGTCAGGGAACGAATGTAGGGGAACTGCGAAAGAAATTTGATTTACCAAAACCAGCAGAACAACCCATCTAACTCTCATCATAATTCATCATTCATAACTCATTATTCAAATCACGGTTTTATCACCTTCGCCAGCACGGTCGTAATATTGAATAAATCATAATCATCATTATATACGAGGTACTTATTGTGCCAGGTAGGGGCAAATTTATCCTTAAAATCGCGCAGGCCCTTGTAGTGTCCAAACGAACGGATTTTTTCGTAGGCAAATTTCAGGGAGCGTTCCGGTAGATTCTGCGGCTCGGCAATGCCCGACATGGGCGCGAAGCCCAGATTCACAGCCGTATAGCCCGCCGATTTGAGGTGCTTGAATAGCTCCACGGTAATGAAGTCGATCACTCCGCCGGGGGCGTCCTGAGTTTTGCGGATCAGGTCGTAGGTACCTTCACCGGGGGTGTAGTCGGGAATCACATTCAGGAAAGCGACAATCTTTTCCTCGGGATTCTCGACCGTCAGAATGGTTTGCTGTTTCAGTTCATCCCACTGGAACATACCCTGCGAGAATACGATTTCGCTGCGTTCGGTATCGGCCAGCCAATCGTCCGACACCGATTTGAGTTTTTGCAAAAGCCCGTCGCTGATGGGAGCCTGATAGACTTTGGCCTGATAGCCTTTTTCAACTACCTTCTTTAAAGCATTGCGAATGGATTTTTTGGCCCCACCGTCCAGAGTGAAGGTAGTGAGATCCATCACCGCTTCTTGTCCGAGCAGGATTTTCTTTTTCTTGGGAAACAAGGCAAGATCTGCTTCGGGTACCCGATAGTACAGACTTTTTAACCCGCTCTCGCGGCAGAATTTATTGAAGGCCGCCACGCAGGCCCGCCGCGACTCTTGGGGGCCGACGGGCCCTTCCAGCGCCACGGCGTAGCTACCCGTGACCCGGTAAGCGATGAAGCAGTCGAGGGAATCGGGTTTGAAAATGATTTTATCAAAATAGGTTTTGAAGTGATCCAGGGCGGTATTGCCGTGGGCTTGCAGCACCGTCCGCGCCCAGGCCAGATCCTCGTCTTCGACCGCCGCTTTGATAATGTAGGGACGCACGAGGGTGTAAATCAGAAAGACCAGGCACAAAAAGCCACTAATATTGATGGAATACAGGAATCGCTGCGCGAAGGCATCCTGAGGTACCAGGTCGCTGCTACCGATGAGGAAAAAATTTTGTAGCGTATAGCGGACGGATTCACCCAGACTGAAATCGTTGATGAAGTGTTTTTCATCCAAAAAATAAAACCCGATGCAGCCGTACAGCACCACCGCCGCGCAACTCAGCAGGGTAGTCTGTACCCCGATGATGCCCAGTTTTCGGTTGTTTTTGACGTAGTATTCCCGGCGGGAAACCAGCAGGATGAGTAGCGTGACGAACGAGAAAATGGCCTCCTCGTAGTCGATGGCTTTGGTAATATTTCCCACGATGGACAGCGCGCACAGCGCCACGGCAAAGTACCAGGCCATGCGCAGGCCTTTGAGCATAAAGGCCGCCGTAACGAGCAGAAACAGCCCGGCGATCAGTACAAAGAAATTGGAAGCCTCAATGGCATCCGTGGGAAGAAACCCTTTCAGAAAACTCAGCCGCTGGTTGATGGCGGGCGTCAGTACCGACACGATGTTGACTACGCCCAGCACGAACAGGAGCAAAGCCGGGAAAATCCGCAGGAGTAGCTTGTTGATTTTGAGTAGGAAACTCGCCG
This sequence comes from Cytophagales bacterium, assembly GCA_038204185.1. GTDB lineage: Bacteria > Bacteroidota > Bacteroidia > Cytophagales > Spirosomataceae > Salmonirosea. The sequence goes on along the minus strand of JBBRDE010000026.1, from coordinate 26,285 downwards.
CCCCGACAAACAGCGGCAACCAGAATTCCAGAAAACGAAACAGGAACGTCATCGACACCGCAGCGGCTTCGGTGTAGCCAAAGCGTACCAGAACATAGCTCATGGATACCTCGATGGCTCCCAGCCCGCGCAGGAATGGCGAGATGATAAGAAAAATAACGGCCACAATGTAGCCCATCAAGGCGGCAAACAGGGAAGGTTCGAGCCGCAGGGCTACCATGGCGATGTACACGTGGGCAATGCCGACGACTTCGATGAGGACGCTGTAAAAAACCGTCAGCGTGAAGTGCTTGCGGTCGATTCGATTGGCGAGCAAATAATCGATTTAGAGTTATGCTGCTGGGAAGTATCGGATCAGTTTGTGGTAAACCGAGCCTTTTGCCAACACGGAACGGTACAAGCCATATAACCCGACTACCAGCGCGATAATGCCCAGTAAGGCCACCCACTCGCCTGAGCCTACGCTGCCCTGAACCAACGCGTAACCAAAGGCCGGAATAGCCACCACCACGACGGACAGAATGCCCACGAAGGCATAAATGGAGGAAGCGAAGTGGATTTGGGACTTGCTGATGCCTTTTTTTGTAAGATCGCTCGTGAAAAAAGCCAGAGAAGAAATGCCCCCGGCGGGTAGAAACACACTGACGAAGTTGCGTTTTAGAAACAAAATGACGGCATCGTAGAGCGACACCCGGCTGCCGATGGCGGCGAAAGAAGCCACGTACATCAGGCCCTGAATCGCAATATAGGCCACCGTAAGTCCGATACCCGCCGCCACCCACTGCCACAGCGACGTGACGAGGAGGGTACGTACCTGCGCCAACTCCGCCTGCTCATGCTTGATGAACCAGATGCCCAGCCCGACAAAGAAGATGGTGAAAATGAACTGACCGATAATTTTGGCATTCTCACGGAGGTAGGGAAGCCCCTTTTGGGTAATGAAAGTAAGCGGTTTTGCGGATAAAGTCATAGAACTTAAAATCGTGGATGAATGGGCACGGAAACGAATAGTAACGATTCTTCGTGGCAATTCAGCTAGTGCTTAGAAGGAAATTTACGGGGTCTTCACCACAATATACACCGATGCGACCGTACCTTTCGCGTTCAGGCGAGCCTGTATTTCCCGAATAGCCGGTATGTTTTTCCACCGCCAAAGGGTAGGACTGGTAGAGTCGGGCGGGATATCGGGTAGCCCCAGCAGAACTGGGATTTCCCGCCCGAGGGTACCCTCGGGCACGAATATCGTAATCCAATCGGCCATATCGTTGATGTATATAATCTCGATTTTTCCGTCCTGATACGAATATTTCTGACAGGTAGGGCAGCCCGATCGGGCGGCGGCGGCAGGGTCGAGACTGCTCTGTGGGCCCAGAATCGTAGCGATGTCTTCCTGGGTTTGGTTGGCAATGTCCTGGATATTCAGCAGGGATTTCGGAGGGGAAGCAGCCTTTGTGGTTTTATGCTGCGAAGGTACCGGGCCACAGGCCAGCGTGAGTAGGGAAAAAAGAAGCAATTGACAGACCGTCATGGGTAAGGAACGGGAGATGGTGCTACCTTACCAAATCCTTTTGCGGTCCTTATTTACTCAGATCATGGCCTGGAAGTGGGAGTTCTTTGTCACGACTTTTGGCAGGGACGGGCAGTCCAACACGCAAAACCCCCGAAGTAGAGCTCTTCGGGGGTTTTGTCTTTCTTGATATGAAGTGTAATTCGACACGATTACATGTCGGCGATTTCTTTATTGATCTCGTCTTTGGACTTTCCGACTTTTTGCTGGAGCTTACCCCACATTTCGTCTTCTTTTCCTTCGGCATAGGTTAGGTCATCGTCGGTGATATCACCCCACTTTTGCTTGATCTTACCTTTCATTTCGTTCCAGTTTCCTTTTATGGTTTGGTCGTTCATGGTAGTTTGTTTTTAGGTTAGTGATACTTTAAAATACTATGCTAATAACTGTAAAAATACCATTCCATCACCAAATCCATGATTTAGGACATGAAGCTGTGTTTTATCAGGACGAATTGGGAATATTTTTACGCAATGGAGCCTACAAATTGAATGATCCTTTAATACCCGAAATAATGCTTTGCATAGCAAACGAGGCCAGAATCAATCCCATGATTTTACTGATAACTGTGATGACCTATTCGCCGATTCGTTCCTGTATCTTGCTGGCTATCAGCAATAACAAACAGGTAAGACTCATAACTAATAACACATTGAGCGTGGTGAACGCTTGTTGCTGAATGGTATATAAATGGTTATCGGTAAGGAGAACGACCGCCATTATTGCCCCGGCGATGCCAGGGAAGGCAGGGCAATGGGAAAAATCGTAACGTGCTTGTAGTCCTTGATCATGTGTTTTTCTTCTTCGGGCTTACCCTCCCCGAAAATCATGGTTAGAGCGAACAGAAACAGAATAACGCCCCCGGAAATCTGGTAAGCATCCAGCGAAATGTGCATGGCCTCCATAATGAGCTGGCCTACCACAATGAAGAATACAAGAATGAGAGTAGCAATGACACTAGCGCGTAGCGCGACCTTCTTTTTCTCCTTGTTGGTGAATTGTTTAGTTGCTTCTAGGAACACCGGTATCGAACCGATGGGATCGATGACGGCAATCATGAAAAAGAAGACTTTTATCGCTTCAACCATATAGTTTGACATGGGGGAAATAGAATCTTATCCAACAACGACAGTAGGGGCTTATGCGTTCTGATGCGTTTTTTCAAAAATACCTTTTCGCGCAAAAAAGCTGGTTCTTTCGTAAAGCAGCCTCCCAGAATACAATTTCGGGGAGGCTGGGGTAGGGGATATGCGGTATAAACAGCCTGGGTCAGGATTGGTTGGTCAGGAGCTTATCCAGTCGTACAATGCTCTGCACCATGGCCCGCACGCTGTGGTAGTTGACTTTCCAGGAATGGCTCATGTGCGTCCAGATAGCTTCGCCCTGCCGGGTGAGTAAGGGCTTCCATTCCCCTACCTCGTGGGCAATCATCTTGTCGAATACAAACCGATGCGTGGCGTCGTAAGCTTTGAGGTACTTTTCGTCGCCATACACCCGGTAGGCATCCAACATGCCAATGAGTACCTCGGCCTGCTGCCAGAACTCCTTCTCGCGATCATAAACTTCCCCCGCGTGGGAGCCTTCCACGTACACACCGCCGTATTCCCAGTCGATGCCGTGTGCCACGGCGTGTTCGTAGGATTTGAGGAGTTGATCCTCGTACTCCTGGTACGGTATACCCAATACGTCGAGCGCGTGCATGAGCAGCCAGGCAAACTCCACGTTATGGCCGTAGGATGTATTGTCTTCGGCGGCGCTCTTCTGGCCGTCCTCGCTGAACCGGTCCCAGCCCCAGATGACGTCGAACTTGATTTGCGGCGCTACGCGCCAGTCGGCCCAAAACTGCGGGATGCCTGTGCCGTACTCAGGGTGCATGATTTTGTGGATCAACAGCTCGATCATTTCCAATAGCTTGCGGCGGTGGATTTCCTGCCCGCTGGCTTCGTAGAGCGTCGTGAACGCCTCCATCAGGTGCATGTGGGCATCGAGGGTCTTACGGTCGCCGCCAGCCGAACCGGGGCCTTTGAGCGTCCAATCGCGGTGGAACATTTCAAAGTACCCCCCGTAGTAGGTATCCACGGCGTATTTTTGGAGTAGGTCGAATACTTTTTTGGCGTACTCCAGTCCGCGCGGATCGCCCGTAGCGAGGGTATATTCACTGAGGGAATAGATGGCGAAGCTGTGGCCATAGACGATTTTTTCGTCAATCGTGACCTCGCCTTTCCGGTTCATGAGCCAGTAGAAGCCGCCGTATTCCTGATCCCACATTTTGTCCAGCATGAAATCGACCCCGTGCCGGGCGATGTCGGCAAAGCGGCCGTCGCCATAGCCCGCCCGGTGGGCCGACGAAAAGGTAAACACGGTACGGCTCTGGGCAATGAGCGATTTCTCATCTTCGCCCGAGTCGTTTCCGTCTTTGTCGAAATGAGTAATAAAGCCGCCGTATTTTTTATCCACGCAACGCTTTTCCCAAAAGGGCAGCAGTTCCCCGGTAAGGTGTTGGTAGGCTTCGTCGCGGTAGGTTTGTAAAGTAGTCTGTTTCAATGTTGAATGAGGGGTTGGTGAAAATGATGAGGGATGAGGGATGATGGAAGTACCAAGGCACTAAAAAGCCGTGCATAATCATTCCTCATTCCTCGTTCCCTTAACCAGTTGAATAATTTCTTCCTGACTGGCGGTGCCGGTCTGATTGATTTTCTGCACGGTGATGGCGGCCGCCAGATTGGCTAGAGCCAGGGATTTGGGTAGGGGTACCCTGGCGCCCGCCCCCGCCGCGAAAGCAGCCACGCTGGTGTCGCCCGCGCCTACGGTATCCAGTTCGCCTTCAAGTATCAGGGCCGCACTCTGGTGGAGACGGCCCTGATGCACATACTGCATACCCTGCTCCCCGCGCGTGATAAGCACCGGGCCCTGCACCTGATCGGAAAGCTGGTGACCGTAAAAGGTACATTCGTCGGTGGTCCAGCTTTCGTAGCCTGCTACTTCCAGGAGGCGGGCCATTTCTTGAATATTCACTTTCAGCGTCATACCCCGCAGAGCCATCCCGTAGGTACGCATATCGGCCAGAACATACACCTGCGGGTAGATCGTGGCCATGGCGTTCACCAGATCCACACGCTCCCGGGTAATGAGGGGAGAGGCAAATTGTTGATTGATAATCAGGACATCTAGGTGCGCCATCTGCGTTTTAAGGCTTTTAAGGATTTCTTCGAATCCCTCGTCGCTGAGTTGGTTGTGGGTACCGAAGTCCACGCGGTTCAGCTCGGTACCCTGATCCAGCGGCTTGGTGTAGGCACAGGTTTCCCAGCCTTCCTCCTGAATCCGAATCCCGACCGTGTCCACACCGAGCATCTGCATCAGGTGCAGCATTTCACGGCCGTAGATATCGTGGCCCACGGCACCGAACACCTTCAAGGTCCCCACCCCCAGCGCGGCCAGGTTCTGAACCACATTGCCCGCTGCCCCCAGCGAGGTACGTGGCTGGCGTCCCCACCACACTTCCTGTCGGGTTTCCAGCGAAATTTCGTCCGTTTTTCTTTGCAGATCGTAATAAAAATCCACGGCAAAATCGCCGATCACGCCAACCCGGAGGGTACTTATTTTTTCAAAAATGAATCGTATTTCGCTTTCTTGCATAAATTTCAATGATGGAATGATAGAATACGCTTTGCACCTTTTATTCTATCATTCAAAATTAGTTACTACCAAGTCCGTCCTTTTAAAAACTCATCCAACTGTTGTTTGGTCATGGGTACCTCCTTGGGATTATCGGCGACCCATTTCAAAAAATCCGTCTTGATTGGGTCCGTCCAGCGGGTGTCGATTTCGCCGGGCGTATACTTGCCTTCGCGCAGGCGCAGGTGACCGAATTTGTCTTTCAAGGCGATGAATTCTGAGTTGATGACCACCTTTTCGGCCAGGTGGGCGGGTATAAACACGATACCCTCTTCCTTAGCCAAAATAAGATCACCGGGTAGCACCGTAGCCCGGCCGATGCGGGTAGGACAGTTGATACACCCCACCACCATGCCCTGAATATAGGAAGGGTCGTAGCCCCGCACCCAGGCATTGAAACCGTTGATGGCTTTCAGGCCTTCGAGGTCGCGTACCGAACCGTCAAAAATAACACCGTTTTTTGATTTGGCATAAATCGAGTTGCCCAGGTTGTCGCCAATCAGGGTGCCGTCCTGGATTTTGCCGAAGCCATCGGCGATGTAAATATCGCCTTCTTTAAGCATGTCGATGGGCCAGGAGTTGCTGGCACCGCTGCGTTTTTCCTTTTGGCCCTGCTCCTTGATCGGATTCTCCAGATCGGGGCGGGAGGGTAAGTAGGTCACCGTGAGGGCGCGGCCTGCCATGGGTTGTTCGGGGCGCATGATTTTCCAGTCGCCTACGAATTGATTATTATACCCTTCGTTGCGCAGTACCCCCCAGGCCTCTTCGAGCGAGATATTGCGGGCACGGCGCACCAGGTCGTCTGACACGCGCGGGCGGCCATCGGCCGATCGTTCGCCTTTCCAGTCCTGCGAATACGCGGCGATGGCCTCTTTGGTAGACTGTACTGACTGTGCGTAAATACTTTGTGAGGAGCAACAAATACCAAAAAGCGATACGAGTAGGAATAATTGCTTCATGTTCTTTATCAGGTTAAAGTTTAAGAATTAAAAAGCAGAGTCCAATTTTATTTACTCACTGCCTGCTGCAGACGATTTTTGTAGCAGACATTACCATTTTCAGTCAAATGATTGTAAATCAATGGTGTGCCCGCCTATACAGAGCAAATTCCTGTTATAACTCGATCAAATCTGATTTCTATATTTACTAAAACCCTTCAAAACGATGAAAAAGAGATTACAAGACCTTTTGAACAAATTGCCTCAAAGCAGCGGTACGGTCGCCGAAACCCCTTCTCCGCTGCCCCAGGACAGCCGCCGTGATTTTTTCAAAAAAGCTACCCTGGGAGGATTGTCCCTGGGAATGGCCCTTGATGGCAAAGTTGATAAAGAAATGGAATTCCTGACTCAAAAAGTGAAGCGCGATTCCAAACCGTCGGATCTGAAAATTACCGACATCCGCGTGGCTACGGTGGTGGGAGCGCCCATGGTTTGCCCCATTATTCGGATCGACACCAATCAGGGCTTGGTGGGCTGGGGCGAAGTGCGCGACGGCGCCAGCCCCAACTACGCGCTAATGCTCAAGAGCCGTTTGTTGGGGGAAAATCCCTGCAACGTAGAGCGACTTTTCAAAAAAATCAAGCAGTTCGGCGGGCAAAGCCGGGCGGCGGGCGGCGTGTGTGGCGTGGAGATGGCGCTGTGGGATCTGGCCGGGAAAGCCTACAACGTACCCGCGTACCAGTTGCTGGGGGGGAAGTTTCGGGATGAGGTGCGGATCTACGCCGATACGCCCGAGGTGAAAACGCCCGCCGAGTTCGCCGTTAAAATGAAGGAAGAGCGGATGGATAAAGGATACACCTTCCTGAAAATGGATTTTGGCATTCAGCTGGTGGCCGATATTCCCGGTGCGCTCATTGGCGCCAAGGATTGGAACATTAAGCGGCAGTGGAGCGACGGGACGAACCGGGGTATAATGGGCGACTACGGCATGACGAAGCACCCATTCACCGCGGTGCAGATAACCGATAAAGGCCTGGAAGCCATGGCGGAGTACGTTTCGAAAGTACGGGATGCCATTGGCTACGAAATACCCCTGGCAGCCGACCACTTCGGGCATTTTGATGTCAATACGGCCATCCGACTCGGCAATGCCATCGAGAAGTACCAGCTGGCCTGGCTCGAAGACCTGGTACCCTGGCAATACACCGAAAAGTGGAAGCAGATTTCGGACGCCATTACCACCCCCACACTCACGGGTGAGGATATTTACTTAAAAGAAAATTTTATCAAGCTTATCGATGCCCATGCTGTCGACATGATCCACCCGGATTTGTCCTCGTCGGGGGGATTACTCGAAACCAAAAAAATCGGCGATTACGCCGAAGAGCATGGGGTACCGATGGCGATGCACTTTGCGGGTACCCCCATTGCCTACATGGCCAATGTGCACTGCGCGGCGGCTACCGAAAACTTCATCGCGCTGGAACACCACTCCGTGGACATACCCTGGTGGGAAAGTATGGTCAAGTCAACCAAACCACTGGTTGTGAAGGGTTTCGCTCCGGTACCCGACGCGCCCGGCCTGGGAATTGAGGTAGTGGAAGAGGTAGTGGCAGCTCACCTGAAGCCCGGTACCAAGCTATTTGCCCCGACCCCCGAATGGAACACCAAGGACTCGTGGGATCGGGAGTGGAGTTAGAGACTAATGTTGAATGATAGAATGAGTGAATATAGAATTCTGATTGACCATTATTCACTCATTCTATCATTCACTCATTCACAATTCACTTATTCAACATCAAATTTTCACTTCCTTGCCCGTGCGGGCGGCTTCGTAGATCGCCTGCACTACTTTGATGTCCCGTAGGCCTTCTTCGCCAGGGGCGATCAGGGGTTTGTTTTGCATAATCGCCAGGGCGTCGTCGTCCATCTGGTTGGCCTGTTGATTGCCCAGGGGAACGGGGAAGTCAATCACCCCGCCGTTGGAGTAGGTACCTTTGTTGCCGGCATACCCCGAAAACGGCTCCATCAGCAGGGTACCCTTCTCGTAATTGACTTTCAGGAAATTGCTGTTAATGCCGAAGCTCGCGGTACAGTTGGCCAGGGCACCGCTGGGAAAGTGCAATTGGTACATTGTTGTTTCCTCCACTTCTTTATAAATCTCGGGACGGTTGGTGAAGTGGTGGGCCGTCACCAGCATAGGCTCCTCACCCGTGGCGTGGCGCGCGCCCTGAATAGAGTACACGCCCATGTCGCCCATCACACCGCCGCCCAGTTCTTTATTCTGTTTCCAATGGGTGGTGCGGTTGTCGACGTAGGCTGCTGCGCAGCTTACGAGGCGCGGCTTGCCCATCGGCCCTTCTTTGGCGAGTTTCATCCAGGCCTGCATGTTGGGATCGTGGAGGTTGCGGTAGCCGATGGCCAGTTTCTTTTTATTATCGGCGCAGGCTTTAATCATCGCCTCGCAGTCTTTTACCGAAGGCGCCATCGGTTTTTCGCACCAAACGTCTTTCCCGGCTTTGGCGGCGCGTACCACGTACTCGCGGTGCATGGAGGGGGGGAGTACCACGTACACCACGTCAATGTCGGAATTATTGGCGATCTGGTCGAAGGTCTGGTAGTTGTAGATGTTTTTGTCGGGAATATTGTACTTCTTCTTCCAGGTTTCGGCTTTTTCGGGGGTACCAGTCACGATGCCCGCGAGGTAGCAATTTTTGGTGAGTTGCAGGGCGGGAGCCAGCAGATCGGTGCTGTAATAGCCCAGTCCGACCAAGGCTACGCCCAGCTTTTCCTTGGGCTTGGTGCGGCCAATGACGTAGGGCGAGAAAGCCGCCGTGGCGGCCAGACCCGCGCTGGCGGTCAGGAAATTTCTTCTCGAAAACAGGGTAGACAAAGCAGGAGTATCCATAGAGGTCAAATTGTGTTTAATCGTATAAAGGAAAAAGCCAGCAGACCTTACTTTTGGTAAAGCAGAAAGTGGTGAGTCGTCATTCCTGCCAAGGCCTATACCAGATCCAACGCAATGATTTCGTGATCCAGAATCCGGGGGACGGTCACTACGATCTGACCATTCTGACGGGTAAAGGTTGGTTGCGTACCACTCATCAGCAACCTCACGCGACTAACCTTAGCATCATCAGGTACCTTTACGCTCACTCGAGCCTCCACCGGAATCAGCTCCCGAAACGGCCCTTTCATCATCATGGGGTTGGTGAGGTTTACCAGATGTACCGTCATGGATTTTTCCTGCCGCCACACGGTGCTATCAATCACGCCGGGACCGGAGATGCTAACAACGGGTGTTTCATTGAGCGCCCAGTTAATGATATTGGTCAGGAGTTGCCGATGGTCCACATTCAATAGTTTCCAAAATGTCCGGTCCAGGTCGCCGGGCAGGTAGGCTACCCGGCCTTTTCCTATCTGCCGCAGGTATACTTCCCGACTATCGGTTTCGAACACACGGGGGTACACGTCCTCCATGGGTAGGTCGGGATAGGTGGGGATGAGCGTAACAGGACTGGGAAAATCAACTGTGGGTTTCACATCGACTTTGTAAATGGTATTTACGATCCGGGGGGCACCTTCCAGGCCAGCCAGAATTTGGGTGTACAGTGCTTCCTTAGACTGGTGTCGCAAATGCATATAGCTGTTCCGCATGGGGCCATCTACCTTTTGCTTGTAGGAAACACCAAACAAGCCCGCCAGGCCGAAGTCTTTCCGGGGTAGGGCCTCTTCGTCGTAGAGCGACGTTTCGAAGGTAGCTACCACGCTGCCGCCCCGCTCCACAAAAGCTTCGATTTGCTGACATTGTATATCTGAAAGCGCAGCGATATTGGGTAGGATCAGGAGCTTGAAGCGCGCCAGATCCGTCTCACTCAACAAACGATCATTGACCATATCGAACGGAATCCGGCTCTCGACCAGGGCGTGATACATGCCGTCCAGGTGGTCGCCGCTCCGCTGCTGCCAGGGCTGGCCACCGTACTTCCGGTCGGTCTGTTCGGAGTACATCACGCCTACCCGCGCCAGGGAGGCGGTGTTACGCAGGTACTTCTCATTTTTATGGTACCCCTCGTACAGGGTAGCCACGGAGTCCATCCAACGCTTGTCGTAGATATCCGCCCCGAATTTTACAAAACAGGGTCTCATGCCGTTGGCGGTACCCTCGGCTACCCAAATCCGGATTTCGGCGTCGCTTTGCACGGAATCTTTCCACCGGAATTCCTCTTCCAGGCCCACACTGAAAATACCGATTAGAGGTTTGACCCCCAGGGTAGCCCGTAGTTCCTTGGCACCTTTGCCATTGGTCCAGGGCGGAATCATTCCCGATCGGGCCTGCTGATCGGCGAAAAAGAGGTCGGCTTCCTGTCCCGTCAGCACTTTATCCGGAAAACCGTTGGGAATAAACCGGGAGGCCGGACGTACACGCCTGATCCCTGAGTCCCATAAGGCCCAAAGTTCGCGGAGGCGTTGGGTGCGCCACTCGGTCCAGCGGCGGTAGGTGGGGTCGAGCCGTTCTTCTTTTCGGGGTAGGTCAAGATCCGAAAAAGCCTTGAAATTGCGCTGGCAGTGTTCACAGTAGCACACACCGTGCCCCGACCAGCGATTGGAAAAAATGCCTTCGGGCCCGAAACGCTCCATGATCTCGCGGTTGACCTGGGGCATGAACTCAAAATTATAGGGGCCCAGCGCGCAGGTAACCCAGAGGTCGGGATTGGCCCAGTGGCGTCGCTTTTGACCGTCGGCTGTTACCGCGATCCAGTCGGGATGCGCGTCATAGGTGTCCTGCCGGGTCGCGTGCGGGTCGGTACGAAGCATGATTTTCATGCCCAGCTTTCGACAACCTTCCACGAGATAGCCCAGCGTGTCGGCATTGCCCATGTAGGTACTGCGGTGGTGCAGGGGTACTTCGGTTGGATAGAAGGCAACAACCCCTCCGGCGCTCAGTAGCGCGCCGGAGGCGTGGATTCGCTTGAAATAGGCCAGCCAAAAGTCAGGGTCGTAGTGGCCGGGATCGCGCTCCACGAAGGCCAGTTGCGCCCATCGCATGGGGCCGTCCAGCCATACATCATCCATTGGCGTATATTCCTTCTCGTTAGTCGCCGCTGCTTCCCCGGGTAGAAACGGTAAGGGTAGGGCCAGGGTACTTCCCCATAGCCCGGCGTTTTGTAAAAATTCTCTTCTTTCCATACGGCAGTAGGCGAGTGTTCGATGCGCCTTTTTTTAAGAGTGAGAGGAATAAATGTAGAGGCAAGGCGATGGAGAATTTTACCCATCGTAAATTCTTAATTATTTTTAATATATAAATATTTTATAGAAGTATTGGTAGATATAATCCTGAGGTACTTTTAACTGAATACACTAAATTTATCAATCCTATGAAAAAATTTTTCCCTCTCAAAGCTCTGTTAATCTTTGGATTAGCGCTGCTGGTTATGGTGCCGGGCAGGGCTCAGGTGAGCCGCGTAACCGGGACCGTGATGGGCAGTAAAGATAACCAGCCCCTGCCGGGGGTATCGGTGCTGGTGAAAGGCACTAACACAGGTACCACCACGGACTCCGACGGGACCTTCGCGGTCAGTGCGGAGCCCTCCGCCACGCTGGTATTCAGCTTTATTGGTTATACGAGCCAGGAAGTAGCCTTGAACAACCGCAGTAAAGTAACCGTAACCCTGGAAGAAAGCGCCACAGCGCTGAGTGAAGTAGTGGTAACCGCTCTTGGAATTAAAAAAGAATCCAAGAAACTCGGCTACTCCACGACGACGGTAGGCTCCGAGGCGATCACCGTCAACCGAACGCCAAACTTTATCAATACCCTACAAGGCAAAATCGCGGGCGTAAATATTACCAGTCTGGGGACCGGTCCGGGTGGCTCGTCGAAGATTCGTATCCGGGGCCAATCCTCGTTTTCGGGGCAGAATTCTCCCCTCATTGTAGTAAATGGAGTACCTATAGACAACACTAACTTCGGTACCAACCCTGGCAACCAATCGTCCGACGGGTCCATTGGAGTGAGGGGGGGAGGCAATACCTCCGATGGCGGTGATGGCCTCAGTAGTATCAACCCGGACGATATCGAAAGTATGACGGTACTGAAAGGTGCTACGGCGGCGGCACTCTACGGTTCCCGCGCCAAGGACGGGGTAATTATGGTCACGACCAAAACCCGGGGTGAAAGCCGGGGCATTGGAGTAAGCTATAATTCCAACTTCACGGTAGATACGCCCCTGGACTTTACGGACTACCAGTACGAGTACGGGCAGGGTGAGAACGGCGTACGCCCTACCTCGGCCAATCCTACCTCGGGCCAATGGTCGTTCGGAGAAAAGTTTACACCCGGTATGACGCAGGTGCTTTTCGACAACGTGACGGTACCTTACGAACCTGTATTTGATCGAATCCGGAAGTTTTATCGCAATGGTACCAACTTCAACAATACAATCTCGATTTCATCCAATTCCGAGAAGGGTGGCTTCAACCTGTCGCTGGCCAATATGGACAATAAGGGGATTATCCCCAACAATAGCTTCAACCGCAAGACCGTCAACCTGGGTTTCAGCTATGATCTTTCCAAGCGGTTGAGCGTGACGGGTAATATCAACTACTCGAATGAATACAACAAGAACCCACCCGTAATTGCCGAACAGGACAACTCGATCCCGACTTCGCTGTCGAACCTGGCCAACTCCATGCCGCTCGATTTGCTGGAAGCCAAAAAAGTCGATGCCGACGGCAATGAGTTTGTGTACTCGCGTTTCCGGAACCGAACCAACCCATACTTTACGCTGGCCCGGCAGTTCCAGAACATTCGCCGCGACCGTATTTTTGGTAACATCGCTGCCCGGTACAACTTCACCGACTGGTTGTACGCTCAGGTGCGGGTGGGGCAGGACTACTGGTCGCGCGATCAGGATTATACTAACTTTCCCACCGGGCAGGCATCCCGACCTTCGGCCCCGGAAGGATTCGTAAACGGAATGTACACCCAGGAAGCGCGAAGATTCCGGGAGTTGAATAAGGATATTTTGATTGGTGCCAACCGAAAATTTGGGGTATTCGGCCTGGATGTAACGCTGGGTGGCAACCAGATGTACCGCCGCTCCGACCTGAATAGCGTGCAGGTCACCGACTTTGTGGTGCGCGACTTGTACACGGTGCAGAACGGACGGGTCAAAGACCCCATCTACGGACTTTCGGAACGGGCGGTCAATTCGGTGTACGGTGCCGCTGAGCTCTCATACAAGGATTTCCTGTATCTGAACGTCACGGCCCGGAACGATTGGTTCTCCACTCTCTCTCCCGCCAACCGTAGCATTCTCTACCCTTCGGTGTCGGGTAGCTTCGTATTTTCGCAGGCCTTCGACAGCACGCCTACCTGGCTTACTTTTGGGAAATTACGGGCGGCTTATGCCGAAGTAGGGAGCGATACCGACGTCTCGCCCTATTCCAATAGCCTTTTCTATGGTATCAACGCCAACCTATTTCCGAATGTAGCCGGTGCTCAGCAACCCGTGGGTAACATCACCACCAATACGGTGCCCAATGCCAACCTGCGGCCCATGCGCACCAACGAAGCGGAGATTGGACTAGAACTGAAAATGTTGGACAACCGGGTGGGTATTGACTTCGCCGTATACCGAAAAATAACCTCGGATCAGATCGTGTCCGCTCAGATTTCCAACTCCTCCGGTTTTGCCAATACCCTCATCAATAGTGGAAAAGGCAGAAACCAGGGGATTGAGCTGTTGGTAAATCTGGGCATGGTACGCACCAACGACTTCCAGTGGAATCTGACCCTGAACGGCTCTTACAATGAAACCAAGGTACTAAGCTTACTGACGGATAAAGAAGGCGAGCGCATCACGGTAGGTACCCACGTATTCAACGGGGAACTGCGACAGGTGGTAGGGCAGCCGATGGCCTCACTCTATGGCTTCGGCTACCGGCGCGACGATCAGGGCCGGAAAATATTCGGGGGCAATGGCATCCCACTGCGCACTACGGATCTGATATCGTTCGGGTCGGCTATACCCAAATACGTGGGAGGCTTTACCAATACCTTCAACTATAAGGGCTTTAACCTGTCGTTCCTGATCGATTTCAAACTAGGACATAACATGATGTCAGGTACCAACTTCAACGCCACCCGCCACGGCCTCCACAAGCAAACGCTGCCCGGACGGGATGGGGGTATTATCGGAGAAGGGGTGAATGACAAAGGGGAGCCTAATACTGTAAAGGCCAACATTCAGCCCTATTGGGAGGTGGTGCGCTCGCTGGCGCTCGTGGAGCCAATTATATATAATGCGGGCTTCTGGAAGTTACGCCAGATTACGGCCGGGTACGATTTCTCCCGTTTCCTACCATCCGCTTCTCCACTCAAAGGGGTTCGGTTGAGTTTCGTAGCTAACAACGTATTGATGCTAAAAAAATGGGTACCTAATATTGACCCCGAATCCTTCGGCTACGGCTCCGACAACATCGTAGGACTGGAATCAACCGGCCTACCTACTACGCGGAGCATGGGCTTTAATTTGAACGTTAAATTATAAAAACAATTTTGAATGAGTGAATGATAGAATATTGGAAACCGATATATCATTCCTTCTTTCAATCAATCTATCATTAGACATATGAAAAAACTACCTATATACCTCGCCCTGGCCACCTGCCTGTTCGCCACTTCCTGCGATGAAGGGTTTGACGAGATGAACACCAACCAAACGGCCGCCACTACGGTGAATCCGGTCTTTATATTGAACAATGCCATCATCAATGCGTCGCACGTAGCCACCATTCTGCAGTACGACATGAGCATTGTGCAGCAGACCGTCACGCCCAACTCAGGCGTACTCACGGGCGCTAACTTCAACCAGGACAACCGCGACTATACCCAGCAAACCTGGCTGCGGTACTACCCCAACGTTGTCCGATACACCAAGACGGCCATTGACATAGCTTCCAAAGATCCTGCCCGCAGTAATCTGGTGCATATGTCGCGCATCTGGCAAGCGCACGCGTTTATGGTACTTACGGATACCTACGGTGATATTCCCTACTCCGAAGCGGGTGTAGGGTTCATTAATCAGGTGGTACTGCCCAAGTACGACGCCCAACAGGCTATTTACACGGATATTATCAAAGAGTTGAAAGAAGCCTCGGCTGCCCTGGATGCCGCCAAACCCAAAGAGGCGGCGGATATCTTGTACGCTGGAGACGTGGCCAAGTGGAAACGACTGGGTTATTCTCTGCTTCTGCGGGCCGGAATGCGCCTCACCAAAGTGGATATAGCCACGGCGCAGCAGGTGGTAAAAGATGCCGTGGCGGGCGGCGTGATGCAATCCAACGCCGATAACGCCGTAATACGGCACAATGCCAACTATACTAACTCCCTGGGGGGTACCCTGAACGCCACCGAAGCCAACAACTATTACCTGGCAGCTCCTTTTGTGAATTACCTCAAAAACACCAACGACCCCCGGCTCGGCTCCATAGCGGTACGCTACGTAAGTGCTTCGTCGGGTCCACAACAGATACCGGCCAATGCCAAAACCGACCCAGCCCTGCAAATCGGAATGCCGTTTGGCTTTGATAACAACACGATTGTGGCGCAGGCCAAAGCCGATGGCTTGGCGAGTTTCTACGCCTACAGCCAGATTGACCGCACCCGCTTGGCCAAACAGCAGAGCCCCATGTTTCTGGTAACCCACGGCATGAATCAGCTCTACCTGGCCGAAGCCGCGCAGCGGGGCTGGATCACAGGCACGGCCGCAACCTACTTCCGGGAAGGGGTGAAAGCCCACATGGAACAAATGGCCCTCTATGATGCAGGGGCGGCTATTTCGTCGGGTGCCATTGATGCCTATTTGGCGGCTAATCCATTCGACGCAAGCAAAGCACTACAGCAGATCAATACCCAGTACTGGATCGCGTCGTTTATGAACGGTCCGGAGTCCTTCGCCAACTGGCGGCGTAGTGGCTTTCCCGTGCTGACGCCCAACCCTTTTCCGGGCAAGGCCATCAAGGGGAACTTCATCAACCGCCTGACCTATCCGAACTCCGAAGTATCGGTAAACAACGCCAATTTGAAAGAGGCCGAAGCACGCATGGGTCCCGACAATTTGGACACGAAGGTGTGGTGGGACAAATAATTTTGAATGATAGAGTGATAGAATGAGTGAATAGGTATTGTACCTTTATTCACTCATTCTATCATCGCACCGGCGACCCGGTCACTCATTGAATTGCATGACTAATTCTGAAATTGTAGAAACCCTTGAACTGACCACCCGCCTGCTGGAACTCCACGAAGCCGATGCTTTTAAGATTCGTGCGTACGGGGCGGCTGCTTTTAACCTGGATAAATTGACGAATCAACAGATCGCCGGACTCTCGTTCGGCGATCTTATTAAAATACAGGGGGTGGGCAAGGGCGTAGCGGGTAAGATTATCGAGCTGGTCGAAACGGGCCACATCAAGGAAACCGAAGAATTGTTGGCCGCCACCCCGCCGGGCGTGCTGGATATGTTCAAGATCAAAGGCATTGGACCCAAGAAAATCGCCGCCCTCTGGCATGAGTCATGTATCGAAACCATCGCCGAACTGGAAGCCGCCTGCCTGGACGGGCGCATCGCCAAGCTCAAAGGATTCGGTGAAGGTACCCAGCAGAAAATTCTGGAATCCCTCGCCTTTCTGCGCAGTCAAACTGGGAAACTGCGCATGAATCAAGCCGAAGCACTTTCTCAGACCCTCCTGGACGAATTGGAAAAATACTTCGATCGGGTGGAAATTGCGGGCGAGGTACGTCGCAAAAGCGAAACCGTTGAAACCCTGCGCTTTCTCATTCCCGCCGATTCGCCCGTGGCGGTACAGAAGATACTTTCACAAATAGAAATTCTCCATCAGGACATAAAAAACTCCACGCCCTTCGCGTGGCGGGGCAAGGCGTTCGATCAGGATATTTTGGTAGAAATTGTAGGGGTACCCCCGGCCAAAATCGAGAACGAGCTTTTCGTGCAAAGCAGTGCGGAGGGGCACCTAGCCTATACGGCGGCGAATGGGCGTACCCTACTCCAAATTGCCCGGATGGAGGCGGTGGATGTAGAGGAAGAGATTTATCAAAAAGCGGGGCTACCCTACATCGTTCCCGAGATGCGCGAGGGCTACGGCGAATTCACATGGGCGCAAAATAATACACCCGCCGACCTGGTGACCTGGGACGATCTACGCGGGATTCTGCACAACCACAGTACCTACTCCGACGGCCAGAACAGCCTGGAAGAGATGGCTACCTTCTGCCGCGAACTGGGCTTCGAGTACCTGGGCATTGCCGACCATTCGCAAACTGCCGCCTACGCCAGCGGCCTGCGGGTAGAGCGAATTTTTGAACAGCACGCCGAAATCGACCAGCTCAACGCTCGCTTTGCCGCCGAAAACCCCGCAAAGCCCTTTAAAATCCTGAAAGGAATCGAGTCCGATATTCTGGGGGATGGAGCGCTGGACTATCCCGACGCGGTGCTGGCTTCGTTTGATTATATTGTGGCTTCCGTCCATAGCAATCTGACGATGTCGATGGAAAAAGCGACCGCCCGGCTCCTGAAAGCCATCGAAAATCCCTACACAACCATCCTGGGCCACCCGACGGGTCGTCTGCTGCTGTCGCGCGATGGGTACCCTATCGACTACAAAGCCATTATTGACGCCTGCGCGGAGCATAATGTCATCATGGAAATCAACGCCAGTCCGTGGCGACTGGATCTGGACTGGCGCTGGGTGGGCTACTGTCTGGAAAAAGGCGTTAAACTAAGTATCAACCCCGATGCGCACCATACGGAGGGGTACTTCGATATGCACTACGGGTTAGCCATTGGCCGAAAAGGTGGGCTGACGGTTGGTATGACGTTCAATGCTTTGTCTTTGAAAGAAATGGAGGCGTATTTAGAAACAAAACGACAGGAAATCCCCTTGTAGTAAAATGTTCTTTATCCGACAATTCCCGGTTATCTCTCATCAGTACTCTACATGATTCGTTGGCGTTATTTCTTTACCATTCTTTTTGTTACAGGACTTTTGATAAATAGTCAGGGACAGAATAAAAAATCTACCACACTTTTTGGAACGGTTACCAATGCTGTCACGGGCGAAAAAATGGACAACGTGACGGTCTTCGTGATGGAAATCCGCAAGGGTACCTCCACCGACAGAGGCGGCTTTTATATCTTGTCGGTACCCTCCGGCAAGTACACCGTCAAATTCAGTTCCATTGGTTTCAAGCCTGTGCTGAAAGAAGTTGACCTGAATCAGGACCGGGTGGATTTGTCCGTGGCCCTGGAAGATGATACCAAATTACTGGACGAAGTGACGATCACGACGGGCAAGCCTGAGGAAAACGTGCAGAAAGTAGAGATCGGGGCCTCGCGGCTCAACATTCGCAGTATCCAGAAAATCCCGGCTTTTATGGGTGAAGTAGACGTCATGCGCAGCCTCCTCATGCTGCCCGGCGTCACGACGGTGGGCGAGGGTACTACCGGCATCAACGTGCGCGGCGGCAGCATTGACCAGAATCTGGTATTAATGGATGACGCGCCGCTGTTCAATACCTCCCATTTGTTCGGCTTCTTCTCGGTGTTTAATCAGGATGCTGTGCGTGATGTGACCTTGCAGCGTGGAGGCATCCCCGCCGAGTACGGGGGGCGGGCTTCTTCGGTGCTGGATGTACGCCTGAAATACCCCAATTCTGAACAGTTTTCGGGTAGCGGTGGTATCGGGCTCATTTCCAGCCGCCTGACACTGGAAGGGCCGATCGTCTCCAAAAAACTATCCACTTTGCTGGCGATGCGGGCGTCGTTCAACGATTTTTTGTTCAAGATAGGCCCCATCGCGCTGCGCGACACAAGGGCCAATTTTTATGACATTACCAATAAATGGCTCTGGACAATTAACCCCCGCCAGGAACTGACCTTTACGGGCTATTTTAGCAACGATAACTTCAAAATTCCGTCTGACTCGCTCTCGTCGGTTGATGTCAATGCTTCTTCGTCGTTGTTTGGCTATCGCACGGCCAGTGGTACCGTGCGTTGGCAGTTCAATGTTAATGATAAAGTAAGTTGGGAGGCTGCGGCCGTCCTGAGCAACTACCGCGCCAGTACCATGATCCCTGATTCGGCTAATGCCCTGGATCTGGTATCGTCCGTTACCTATCAAAATCTCAAATTCCAGTACAGCAACCGAACCAACGCCCGACACTTCCTTAAAGCGGGCGGGGGCGTAATTGGCTACGGTTTGCAACCGAATACGCTCACACCGGGGCAATATTCTAATATCCTGCTGCTGGATATCGAACGCGAACGCGCCGCCGAGTTTTCGGTTTTTGCGGAAGATGAATGGAAGCTGACAACCAATTTTTCGGCGGTTCTGGGGCTTCGCTACTCGCACTTCCTCCGCTTGGGCGCAGCTAGGATCAATCGCTACATGCCGAACGGACCTTTGGCGGAGGATGTGATAACAGAAACGGAAACCTACGAAAAAGGCGAGGTCGTGCAATCCTACGGGGGGCTGGAACCGCGCCTGGCGCTGCGCTGGTCGCTGGGGTCAAACACCTCCGTGAAGGCTGGCTATAACCGGATGCGGCAGTACCTCCAGCTGGTCTCCAATACGACCGCCGCGCTGCCTACCGCCCGCTGGACCACAAGCAGCCCGTATATTAAGCCGCAGGTAGCAGATCAAGTGTCCCTGGGACTTTTCAAAAACTTGAAAAACGATATGTACGAAACCTCCGCCGAGGTGTACTACAAGAAAATTCAGAACGCCCTGGACTACAAGGATGGGGCGGATATTGTATTGAACAAAAATCTGGAAACGGCCGTGTTGCAGGGCGAAGGCCGCGCCTATGGCCTGGAACTGATGGCCAAGAAGAATACCGGCTTCTGGACGGGCTGGGTGAGCTACACCTTCGCCCGTACGTTTTTGCAAATCAACAGTCCGTTCTCCGAAGAGCGTGTTAACAACGGGCGGTGGTACCCCGCCAATTTCGACCGGCCCCACACGCTGAACGCCATGACGGTGTTCCGACCTAACCTGATGGTGACGGTGGCTTTCAACTTTACGCTGAGCAGCGGCCGGGCGGCTACCTACCCCTTTGGGCGGTACACCTTATTCGAACCGACCATTTTCGGGGCCAATATCCCCATCTACCTCAACCGCAATCAGGATCGCATTCCCGCCTACCATCGGCTTGATTTCTCCATTACGTTCGATGAGCGGCCCGACAAGCGCCCCGGACGCAAATGGAAAAATAGCTGGGTGTTTTCGCTGTACAATGTCTACGCCCACAAAAACGCTTTCTCTATCTTCTATAACCTGCGCCCCTACGCTACAACCGAAGCGAACAAGCTTTCGATTTTTGCCACGGTGTTCCCATCGCTGACGTATAATTTTAAATTTTAAAGATAGGCACAGCCTGTCGAAGGCACAGAGGTACAAAGTCCCAAAATGAAGGGGTTGAATCATAACAATTATCAGCGCTTATCAATAAACAAATCCAACATTGTCAACTATCAACTATCCATTATCCATTAAAAAGGCTGCTTTGTGGGCATTAATTGTGCTGATGTCTGCCTGCGTGACGCCCTACGAAGCTGATTTTAAGCAACAGCCTGATAACGTGGTGGTGCAGGGCTTCATTTCCAATCAACCGGGGCCGTACACCATTCAGCTCGTGCGGCCCGCCAATTATTCTTTTGCAGGGTATAGCATCGGAATCAAAGGTGCCAAAGTGTACATTACGGACGATAAAGGCTTGCGGGAAAATCTGGTGGAAACACTGGCCAACGGGCAGTACAAAACCCAAAAACTGCAAGGTATTACCGGCCGCACCTACCAGTTGCATTTTGAGGTAGACGGTAAAACCTACGCATCGAAGCCCGAACTGCTGCGTGACGCAGGTACCATCGACCGCATCTACCATGAAACTTTCCAAAGCATCAGCCCGATTACGCAGCAACGGCAACTTGGCGGCTGGCGCGTGTACATCGATACCAAAGACCCTATCGAACGAGGCAACTACTACCGCTGGAACTCGGTGCATTACAAGCGTTTGCTGAGTTGTGGTTCCATCAAGGATCGCAGTGGTAATCCGCTATTCCGGCTGTTCTGCTGTACGAATTGCTGGGATATTGTCCGCTGCCTGGGGCCAGAATGCATTAAGGTTGCCAGCGATGCCCTAACCAATGGACAGGAAATTGCCCGGCAGGAGGTAGCCATCGTTCCGGTGGAGTGTCGCGACAAGTATTACCTCGAAGTGGAACAACAGGCCCTCTCACGTGAGGGGTACCTGTATTGGAAAACGATCAAGCAATTGCTGGAAAACACGGGCGGGGTTTTCGATGTAGCCCCCTCAGCGGTACCAGGAAATATGAGTTGCCTGAGCGATCCTGATGAACAGGTGTTGGGGTTTTTCAGTGCCATAGGAATTTCGCGGGTGGCCCACGTCGTCGATCGTAGCGATGCCGATCGCGCCGCCTGTCCACCCGAATTGCCCGATCCTCCGTCGCCTCCTTTGCCGCCCTGCGCACCCTGCGAGGAAAGCCTGTATCGGACGGGGCAGAAACCAATTTATTGGGATTTTTAAATGAGGGATTCTGAACACTGGATAGTTATTCAGAAGGGCTGACTACTCATGAATCTGATGTTTGATAGGCGTTATTAATAGGCGTTATTAAAATGATGCACTTCGTTTTTCATGCGTCATACCCAGCGCTATCGAATTAATACGGTATGATACAAAAGTGATACGCTTCAAATCACCTCGGAATTTTCATCCGAAAATTTTGTCCCCACAGGCGGGCGGTACTTTTGAAACGGAATTTTTAACAAATTTCCCACGTGGCTGTGCTCGTGCGGGTCCAGGTGCGTGTCGATGCCATAAACAATATCGCTGCCTTTCAACTGCTTGAATGTCCCGAACAGACGATCCCAGATAGGAAAAATATTACTGTAGTTGGAATCCGTGTAGGGCTGTACGTAATGATGGTGTACGTGGTGCATGTTGGGCGTTACGATCAGCCAGCTAAGCACCCTATCGACCGACTCGGGTAGGTCGATGTTGGCGTGGTTGAACTGGGACAACCCCGCCGATATGGCCTGATACAGGAAAACCATCCAGATCGGGGTACCTACCAGCACCACGCCGATGGTGGTGAACAGGAAGCGGAACACGCTCTCGCCGGGATGATGCCGGTTGGCGGTCGTCGTGTCCACATAGGCATCGGAATGGTGAATCAGGTGGAGCCGCCACATCCACTTCACCTTATGGTGCAGCCAGTGGATGAAGTACGCTCCGATTAAGTCCAGTAGCAGCAGCCCTACCACCAAATAGGCCCACAGTGGCATCTCGGGCAGCCATTGCAATATCCCGAAGTCGTGGGCGATGGCCAAGTCGCTCGATTTGAGCAGGATAAAGGCCATGGCAAAGTTGACGATGATGGTGGTGATGGTGAAGAAAATGTTGATTCCCGCGTGCTTCCACTTGTTGTAGCCGAAGCGAAACAGTGGAAACGCCCCCTCGATGAGCCAGAATAGGGTAATGCCTCCCACCAGGATAGCACTGCGGTGTGAGGAGGGAATATGCTCGAAATAATCGACGAACGTTTGCATGATCAAGCGTTTAATTTGAGGGTAGAAACTCCCTCAAATTAAACGCTTTAAACCATTTTTTTTGCACAAAAACCATAAAAACTTTACTAATTCCCTGTCAGTTGGCTTACGAAACGGGCGTGATCCCAGTTGATTTTTAAATCCGTGATCTGATCTTTTTCGTCAAACTGGAAAATGAAAATGTGATCACTTTCAAAGCGTAGCCCCTGGCTGGGGATACCCATGAATTCTTTAGCATGGGTGCCGAAGATAGAAACCTTGCAGGTAATAGAATCGCCCTCCACCGCCAGCGTGTCCACAGTGTTGTCCAGGTCGGGAAAGCAGTCCATCAGCAGACCCCACACGGCTTTGCCGAATTCGCGGAAAAGTCCCTTGCCGTCGTCGCCCAGCGGCCCAAAATGCACGGTGGCCTCAGGTGTAGCTAATCCGGTCATTCGCTCGGTGTCCATGTCTTGATAAGCCGAGAAAAATTCGATGCAGGTACCCTTGCGCGTTAGGTCAGTGAGGGTTTCGGTTGTTTTAGTAGTTTCCATATTTTGGGTAGTTTGGAGTTTTGAATGATGGGTAAAAATAATGAGACCAATTTGCTAGCAGCCGACCGCCAATAGCCAACCGCTACTTCGCTTTGGCGAAGACTTCGCGGAGTTTTCCTTCCCAGCCTTCCTGCACTAATTTGCCGTTTTGGGTAGTGACTTTGAAGGTTTCTACCTTGCCGCGTTTAGTCATATCCCACGACCAAAGCTCGTTGGTTTCGGTGAGGGTTTTGCCATCATACTGGTAGCGACTTACGCCTCCACCGTCGAATTTCTTATGAATGGGATCGTAGTAGGCGTAAACTACGTAAGGGTAGGAGAATATTTTCATCATGGAAAAGCCTTTATACGATCCCTCACCAAAGCGGCTTTGTCCGCCCCAATACCCTTCCTGCATTTTCCAGACGCCTTCCAAATCGCTATTTTTGAGGGGTACTTCTCCTACTACTTTTTCTCTGATTTCGTTGACATCATAATTAGGCCATTTGACTGAATTCATTTTGCCAAATTGTTGAAATTCCTTCGGACTAATTTTGTAATCCATGGTATACACGCTTCCTACGGCGGTAGAATCCCACGAATAGAAATCTACGATTTCATTGTATTTACCGTTTTTGAGATTGTAGGTACCCCCACACAGCCCGTTGAGCTCGGTATTCCCTTTTTCTAATGAACCCGAAAACCAATAGCCATCCTTAAAAACTTTTAGATTGAGCCGTTCGTCGGCCGTCACCCAATCTTTGGCATCGCCGTATTTCATTTTACTCATCTTATAAGCGCCATTGAGGCTACTGACTGACTCATCGCTGACGAAGGCCAACAGTGACAGTATAATACAGCCAAATAGTAGTTTTTTCATCGCCGTCGTTGTTTTAGTTTGACGAATCAAAATTACGAGAGGGGACATCGCAATAATTGTAAAAATGCGACATTCTGTATGGAACGGTAGGGGGAATGGTTAATTAAATGACCGTGTGCCTGTTTAAGCTACTATCCATTCACATGGCCGCCACGCTACTTCAACAAGCGCGAAAGTTCCGCGTTGTTGCGGACATACAGCGATGGACTTTTTCCCGTAAACTCGGTGAACTCTTTGATGAAGTGGGATTGGTCGTAATACCCGTACTGGTGTACCACATCCTGCCAGTCGACTACCTGCCAGCGGGTTTGGGCGAGTTGATGGCACAGGACCCCCACGCGGCGGATGCGGGCGTAGTACTTGGGACTTACGCCTACCTTGTGCAGAAACTGACGCTCAAACTGCCGTCGGCACACGTAGAGTTCCTCCATCAAATCCGAAATATTGACCATGCCCTGCTGCGCCACGATTCGGTTGGCGGCGTAGTCGGTGCGGTCGGGTTCGGCCTTCCGGAGCAGTAGTTGACGATTCAGGAATTGTTCGAGTACGGTCACCCGCTCGGTGGCCGTAGTGGCGTCGCCGATTTTATTCTGCCATTCGTCCACGCTGCTTCCCAGCACGGCCCGCAGCTCGGTGCGATCATCCGAAAACTCGTACATGGGTACCCCAAAAAGCGTACTCAGTCCTGCTGGCTTAAACACGATGCCGACCATTCCCAAGGTACCGGAAAGCTGCAACTGGTAGCTGCGCGTGGCCTGCCCCGTCAGGAAAGCTGTAGGAACCAGCTCCCCGTTGAGTTTCTGGGAAAGTACGCGGTAAGGGGTACCATAATTAAAAATCATGCTGGCATACCCGTTAGGCGGAGATTCCACCGTGATTGGATCCACGATGAGCTCACTGCATTCCCATACATAGAAGCACTCCACGTAGGGCATCAGATGAGCAGGCGGAGTGAATTTGTAGTAGTGCATGAGTTGGTTCGCGTAGTGGGTGCGTGCCGTTGGGGTACCTGGATTTCTGAAATGAGGGTATTTTCATCCCAATATGCATTTTTTATTTGGAATTCGAATTTGTCGAACAAGCTGTTTTTCAGGAATTTATCGAACGGTATATAAAGGCATCCTGAATTGGATAGGAAGCAAAAACCATCCGATTTTGATCGCAAATGTGCACCTTTGAAAATTCTCTGATCTAATGAAATCCCCTAAGCCCCATGACGGTACTTTCCCTCACGAATCTCTATAAAAGCTACGGTAACCACGAAGTTCTGGCAATTCCTGTGTGGAGCATTGAGGAAGGTATCTATTGGATACAGGGTAAAAATGGAGCCGGAAAATCCACCCTGTTCCGTACCCTGGCTGGTATGCTACCCTATGAAGGTACCCTCTTGCTGGACGACCGCTACGACCTCAGAAAACAACCCGTTGAGTACCGCCTGCGGCTGAGTCTGGGTGAGGCGGAGCCGCTGTACCCGGCCTTCCTGACGCCCGCCGATTTGCTGGCGTTCGTGGCCGAAGCCAAGCGCAGTCCCGCCGGACAGGTACAGGAATTGGTACGCGCTTTGGGGATCAATTTTCTGGAACAGACCATGGGCGCTTGTTCGAGCGGTATGGTGAAGAAAACTTCGCTGGCGTTGGCTTTCTTGGGTGAGCCACGAGTAATTATCCTCGACGAGCCGCTAATCACCATCGACCAGGAAGCGCGGGGAAATCTGTTCGCACTGATACACGCCTACCGGGCGCGGGGCGTCACGTTCCTACTTTCCTCGCACCAGCCGTTTGAAGATCATGACCTACCCGTTACGGCCTCCTATGCCCTGCGGAATAAGACGCTGGTATTGCAGGAAGGGAGTCAGTCGGAATCTCTTGAATCTACCGAACCTTACCCGGTAGCATGAAAACCTTGCTCATTTCCACCGTTCGCGAGTTTTTCCGGCAACGGGCCGGCTTCTTTCTCGTAGCCCTCTTTCTCATTTTCGGCTTTCTAACCAGCCGCGAACACTACGCCTTTGCCCTATTTTTCCTGAAAGACGACTGGGGTATGGCCGTTCTGTTTGTATT
>JBBRDE010000025.1:0-30221 GCA_038204185.1 Cytophagales bacterium | reverse complement strand
AGGCAGTGATTCCCGATGTTCCCCAGTTCAATCCTCTCCCCCGCGTTCGGAATCTGATGGAATAAATGGCCA
This sequence comes from Cytophagales bacterium, assembly GCA_038204185.1. GTDB lineage: Bacteria > Bacteroidota > Bacteroidia > Cytophagales > Spirosomataceae > Salmonirosea. The sequence goes on along the minus strand of JBBRDE010000025.1, from coordinate 30,149 downwards.
TAGCGTTCGGTTAAGGTAGGTAGCTGCAGAATGGCCCGCTCATTTTGCATGATCAGGCGTTCTACGCTATCCACCCCATTACCCCGCAGGGTCAAAAACTCTTTTTTCACAATAGAGGAAACAATGCCGTGGGCCTCGTGGGGATACCGATAGTAAAACACTCCCAGTTCAAGCGGCGCATCCACGTACTCCTGAATCAGAAAATCCAGCGGGCTTTTTTGGAGGTACTGGTGAAGCACTTCGCGGCTTTCAATTTTCTTCACGCCACGGCCCCGCTCTCCCACATCGGGTTTGGCAATAAGCGGAAAATCCAGCCCCTGCTCCTGCAACTCTGATACCACAGTATCCAGTGAGGCTGATATGGGTACGAATACCGTTTTCGGTTTGTACTCGTCGGCAATCTGATTCAGGATGCTCATTTTCGACTCGCCCAGCATTCCACCCGTTTCAATGGAAGGGTTGGAAGCCGAAAAGAAAAAGAAGGAACGCGCTTTGAGGGATAACCAGAGGTAGTAGAGGAAAATTGGAAAATAGACCACATTAAACGGCCAGTACTCCCAATGTCTCAGTCGAATCAGGAAGGGAGTCTGAGACATGCGGCGCGACAAATGCTGGAAGTACGTCTGCCGGTACCCTGCTTCCGGAGGCGGGGTGGATGTACTAATTGATTGCATGTGCCAAAGGTAGGGTATGTGTCGTGAAGGCATTTGCCATAAAATCCTCGTAGATAATTTCGACTCCGCTTTCCTGGCGGGCCATGCTGGTCAGGCTGAGGGTAAGCAATTCGTTGTTGCGATTCATCAGGATGCCATTTCGACTATCGCCTTCTCCACCCGTGCGGTGAAAATGCCGGATGGCCTCCACAGTAGGTGCCGGATGCTGTCGACACCAATCCTGAAACCAGCCCTCCCGTTTTTTGATCACCTCGGGCGCATACAGGGTCACAGAAGACCAGATATGGGGAAGAAGCGGATTTTTTTCATTTGTGTACAGCTGCTCTCCGTCCCAGCGGAGCTCGGTCAGCCTACCGACTTCGGCGCACAGCAGGGTAAAAGGTTCAATATTCTGAAAGTCGTACGCAGTACAGAACTCGTCCACCGAAGCGTAGTCAAAAAAATGGAGGGGTACCAGTCCCCGGCTGTGCTTGTACTGCTCCCTGCGCTGATGGAGCACAAAAGCACCGTTGAGCAGACAGACCGACGTCTGAGCATTGGTGGCGATCCAGGTACCTTGTCCCTGCGGATCGCGGGGAAAGGCCACGGTCTGGTCATTGATCCTGATCCGTTGCGGTGGAATGGCCGCCGGTCGGGCAGCCTGTTCGTCACGACTGTGGGTCAGGACATATCCCAGGGATTTGAAAGGCAAATAGGTAGCGGTACACATAAGGCGGCATAATTTGGGTAACATAGTATCGGAAACGCGAGCCAATGCCCTGCTTACCCTATTTTTTTCAGAATCAAGTTGAAAGCTAGCGGTTAAATTTCAGGAAAGGCGCATTTTTACCAGATCGCGTCAGTATGACGGTAGCTATTGAGAATCCGAATACCACGTTTTTATATACGTAAATCCAGCATGGTCGGGATCATACCCAGAATCATAGCCGCACCATTTTTACCGCATACTTTCCAGTAGGTATGCTCGAGCCCGGTTGTACTGTACTTCCGCTCGAATTAAGGGCAAGGCCTTACTACTAACCCCGAACCAGCGCCCCGCACGCTCGCGAGAACGGCTTTCTAAGCCTGAATCAGACTTATTTTCGTTTTTAAATGGGATTGCCCTATTTATAGTCATCTTTTCCCTCACCTGTTTCGTAGATTTTATGAAATATCGTAAATGTGTCCAACTATGCCAAATCGGCTACTGGCTCAAAAAGGGTTGTTAACGGCCCATGATAAGCTTTCAGAAGACTTTTGATGAAGTTGGCACAACGGAAAAGCTTTTGCAATTACAACAGGTGACTATATTACCCGAATCAGTTACCTTCGCTATTCATCAGACAAAGAAACAGGCAGCCCTATGAAAATGTTCTTATTTGTTCTAATGACCTGCTTGCTGATTGAGTCCAAACCCGTTTGGGGCCAAACGGATCTGGCTGTCCGTCCAAAACAGTACAATCTGGAAAAAGGCCTGGCTATTCAGGGTTATGATCCAGTGACCTACTTTACCCAAAACAAAGCGGTGAAAGGATCAGCCGCTAATTCCTATACCTACAAAAACGTTACGTACCGCTTTGCCTCGTCCGCCAATCTGGAAGCATTCAAGAAAAACCCCGGAACGTACCAACCCGAGTACGGTGGCTGGTGTGCCTATGCAATGGAAGATTCAGGTAAAAAGGTGGGGATTGATCCCGAGACTTTCAAGGTAAAAGATGGTAAGCTGTACCTGTTCTACCATTCCTTCATCATCAATACCTTGCAGAAGTGGGTTAGTGACGAAACCAATCTGCACAAAAAAGCGGACGCCAACTGGACAAAATTCGAGTAAACTTTTTTGTGAATCAATTCTAACATTCAGCTGATTCATGAGCAGAACAACCACTTACCTCGTATGGGCCGCTCGTATAGTGGTAGCCATAATTTTGTTCCAAACGCTCTTTTTCAAGTTTCTTGCGCAGCCCGAATCGGTCTATATTTTCACAACGCTGGGCGTGGAACCCTGGGGACGCATTGGTTCCGGTATCGTTGAACTGATTGCCTCGGTGCTCATTTTAATTCCCCGCACGAGTTGGATCGGGGCCGGGCTAGGGCTGGGAGTAATGGCGGGGGCGATTCTATCCCATCTGACAGTGCTGGGCATCGAAGTGCAGGGCGACGGCGGGTACCTATTTTTCCTGGCGCTCCTCGTCGCGGTTAGTTGTATTACCGTACTTACAGCTACCCGCCATCAATGGATACCCATCGTAACAGCATATCTTCCTGTGGGGGAAAAGCAACCCTCCGGCACGGTTTGAACGTATACCCTGCGGGGCATCTCTTATAAACACACAACGCCACATTTATGTCTTTGAAATCCGTGAGTACCGATATATTAACGCAGTTGGCTGAGGTGATCAGCCAACTGCCCGACGCCGACTACGCTCGCCCCCTGCCGGTACTTTCGGGTAATACCATCGGAAAACACGTCCGGCACGTGCTGGAATTTTACGAATTGCTGGTCGACACCGCCCAAACCCGGCGGTTAAACTACGATCAACGTCAGCGCGACCTGCGGCTGGAAGTAGATACGCGCCTGGTCCTGGAACATATCTACCGCATAAACCAGACCGTTCGACTACTTGACCTGACCCAAACGTTGCAGCTTACCGCCGATTTGTCGGTGGAAGTGGAAGGTACGGGCGAAAGCCTGCAAATCCCCTCTTCATTTGCGCGGGAGCTGCTGTATAACATCGAGCACGCCATTCACCACATGGCGCTGATTCAGGTAGCCGTCACAAACAGTTTTCCCCGGATCACGCTACCTGCTCATTTTGGGATAGCGTACTCTACCATACTGCATCAGTCGCATTGAGTGCAATTTTCGAAGGCTTTTTTTATTGGGATAATATATGCTTACCCTGTTTGTTTTAGTGAGTGTCATCAGTTTTGCCGGATCTATTCACCCCGGCACCGTTAACGTGGCGGTGGCCCAAACCACCCTGAGTCAAAGCCGAAGTGCCGGGCTCTGGCTGGCGTTGGGAGGTAGCCTGCCGGAGTTTGCCTACGGTGGCCTAGCGGCCGGAGGATTGATGTTATTACCCAAAAATGCGGATTGGATGGAGTGGCTGGCCTACGCACCCATTCCGGTGCTCCTGGGGGCGGGTATAGCGGCTTTTTATCAAAGGCCCGTGGAATTGAGTGAAGCTCCCACGGCCTCACTCAGGCTACCCTTCTGGAAAGGCCTGGCGTTGGGAGGTATCAATCCGCAGCTACTGCCCTTTTGGTCGGCGGTATGGCTGTATTTGGGCGCTAACATGCTGATTCCCGAGCATTCGGCCAGCCAATGGGTTTTTGCCCTGGGAACATCCGCGGGGGCTTTTGGTCTGCTGGCGGGGGTTGTGTGGCTGTCTCACCGGCAGCGGGAGCGTATCGGAAGGTACCTCAACGGACCGTGGCTTAATCGCCTGACAGGTGGTTTTTTTATCGGTATGGCATTATGGCAATCCCTGCGGGTATTTGATTTCTAGCTAACAGATTTGTCCACCCCTATCGCTCTGGTATGAAGTATATTTTCCCCAACCGGTCGCATGTATTCCGTAGACGCAGGGTGCTTGTCTCTGTATTGCTGCTCGTTGGGCTATTGACCGGTTGCGTTTCGATAAGCATGTCTGACAAGAAAATCAGCCAGTACTTTGCCACCCAGACCGTCAAGCCTACGTTCGGAGTGATTCGGGTGCAGAATCAGTCGGTACACTTCGCGACGATTGGGGCTGATACGCTCCCCACGGTGCTTTTTGTTCATGGCTCGCCGGGATCGTGGGACGCTTTCATCGGTTTTTTTGCCGACTCCACCCTCTATACCCGGGCTCGGTTGGTTTCGGTAGATCGGCCCGGTTTCGGAAAGTCGGGAAAAGGGAAACCCGTCTCTTCCATACAAACTCAGGCAGCCTGTCTGGCACCCCTACTCAGACCAAGCAAAGCGGGAGAAAAGACTATTTTGGTGGGGCACTCATTGGGAGGCCCGGTGGCCGTTCGGGTGGCGATGGACTACCCCGACGAGGTGGGCGGGCTGATCCTGGTAGCGCCTTCCGTTAATCCCGGGCTGGAAAAAGAAGAATGGTACCGCCCCCTCGGTGCGGCTGTTCCGTTCCGCTGGCTACTTCCCGCCGAACTCGATGTAAGCAACCGGGAGATTATGCCCCTCAAAGGCGAGTTGCAAAAGATGCTCCCGTTGTGGGCCGGTATTCGGGTGCCGGTCACGATTATTCAGGGAAAGGAAGATGAGTTGGTACCACCGGGAAACGCGGATTTTGCCAAACGAATGCTGGTGAACGCCCCCGCGACGATCCAGATGATTCCGGACATGAATCACTTTATTCCGTGGAGCCGACCTGACTTGATCCACGACGCCATTATAAAACACCTTGAAACACCCCAATAAACAGATAAAACGATGCGACGAATCTTAGTACTATCCTTTCTTTTGAGCAGCTCCCTACCGTCCATAGCCGGTGGCCCCTGGATTCGTGAATTCCGAAAGGGCTTCGTGCAGGTAGGGTATTCCGGGCTGTACTATAATGCCGTTTTCAACCCCCTGGGTACGGAAAAGGATGTCTATCGCGATATTAACGACCATACTTTCCAGGTATACGCTGAGTATGGACTGGGCAAAAAAATTGAAATACGAGCGGTAATCCCTTTCAAAGCTATCTCCATTGGTCCCAGTTCCAATACCCAGGCCAATCCCGTTCCTGCCGGAACGCTGAATGGAATCGGAAACATAGGTCTGGGCCTCAAAAGAGGGATTCTGGACGGCGATGTAAAGCTAAGCGTTGGGGTAGACGTGCTCGCCAATACGTTTGCCAATAACGATCAGCTGGGCCTGCGTACGGGGTTCGAAGGCTGGACCGTGCTGCCCTACCTCTCCGTAGGTTCGGGCACCAAACGAACCTACTTCTACGCCGAAGCAGGCTACGGGTTCATGACCCGGAATTACAGCAATTTCTTGAAACTAGGCGGGGAGGCGGGAGTTAAGGTGCTGCCCCGGTTGTGGGTTGCCGGGACCGTTGATTTTCGACTACCGCAAAAAAACGGTCCTTTCTTTAATGCCGATGCCTACCAAAATACCGCTACCTATCTCAATAATCAGCAATACCTCGGATTGGGTATAAAGGCGGCGTATGATCTGGTACCGGATCGGGTGGGTCTTTCGGCCAGTGTGATTGGCGCATTAGCGGGCGAGAACGTCCCCTTTTCAAGGTCTTATAATGCGGGAATTTATTTCAAATGGTGAAACTAAAAATCAATACACATGAAAAAGCTACGAATCTTATTTGTTCTGTCCACACTCCTGGTGTTGACCAATTGTTCATCCGTGGAGGAGCCTGTCGCCCCAATGAAGGAGACAGAAATGGCACCTACCCCTATGGTGACTCCCCCTATAACACCACCACCCGTGGTTAAAGTGGACACAGTGAGCAAAGTGATCTTCAAAGGGACCTTTATGAGCAATGTCCATGCCACCAGTGGTATGGTGAACGTAGTGGAGAAAGGGGGAAAGCGATCGCTGGTTTTCACCGATTTCAAAACTGACGCCGGTCCTGACCTGCGCATCTATCTGGCCGAAAACACGGCCTTACGCAACTTTGTTGATGTAGCCAAGTTGGACAAATCAGGCAATTTCACCATCGAGTTACCCGATACGGTGGATCCTGCCAAGCAAAAGTTTGTCATTATCTGGTGCAAGCCCTTTTCGGTGCTGTTTGGAAACGCTGAGCTAAAATAAAGCTTGAAAACGAGAGTGGGGGTACCTACATCTCCTCCACACTCACGCCGCCCAATTCCTGAAAAAGCGTCTGCCAGTAGTGCGTCACGTGGGGGTTGTTTTCTTTGGTGGAAGCTGTTGGTTCAAAGGGGGATACCACCGTAATTTCGGGGGTACCCAGGACATACTGCTCCATTTTTTTAGCGTCGGCTTTGGCCCAGGTTTCGGCCTGCGTAGCATCGGTAGGGGGTAGGTGGTGGAAATCGCGACGGTTGGGGCCTTTTACGCTCTCGATCATGTCGCTGAAATAGTACACCCGCACTTGCGCCCCGTCTTCGGCGACCTTGGCGATGATGGGCAGACTCGCCCAGATATCCGTCGCCTGATTGGATGCGCCCATATTCTGTTGGTTGAGCTTGGCCATCGCCTGCCGCAGAAAAATTCCCTTCTCGCGTTGAAGTGCCATCTGAAAAGCCGTTTCAATCGCCTCCCGGTCGGTGGCATTTGCGTTTTCCAGGGCTTCTTTTTCGGAGTGGACCGTCAGGGAAAGTGCTTTGGCTTTGGAGGTGTTTTCATGAATAAAATAGACTTCCAGCTTATCACCCTTATTGGTCATGGAACTTTCTACAATCTCATTCAACGCCTGCCGGTATTTGGCCTGAACATAACCCTGATTGACGTTCACGCTCTGGGTTTTGTCTAAAAAAATGAGGGTATGAATTGGCGCTTCGGGTGCGGAAGTGGTTTGTTCAGCGGAGAAAAAATTACAGGAAGAAACCAAACCTGACAAAATGAGCAAGGCAGGGAGTGGTGAAAAAGAGGGCAACTTCATGGGTGCAGCAGGTGGTTAGCGTTAGTTATGACAAAACTACGGGTCAGCGCACAAAACTACAATGGCAAACGGACGAACGGAATGAATAGTATTCGGCCTGCCGCTACGCTGCCGGGGCACCTATCAAAAAAGCCCCACCAGAAGGTAGGGCTTTATCAAGTATAGTGATAAATTGAAAGGCCAAGAAACGAAGTCTAAGCAGCCTCATGTATAATTCAACGTGTTGATTTTGAGTATTATAAAAGAATCTGGTGTCTAGAATCCAGCATCTACTTATTTGCCTTGAATCATCGCCATGAGTTCCTCGGAAATCCCGGTATTCGAGTAGCCTCCGTCATGATACAGATTCTGCATCGTGACCATACGGGTGAGGTCAGAGAACATCATAATAACGTAGTTGGCGCATTCTTCGGCGGTGGCGTTGCCGAGGGGACTCATTTTTTCGGCAAATTCAAAGAAGGAATCGAATCCTCCAATGCCCGTACCAGCCGTGGTGGGGGTAGGGGACTGGGAAATGGTATTGACCCGTACCTTTTTAGACTTGGCATACCGGTAACCGTAGCTACGGGCGATGCTTTCCAGAATAGCCTTGGCGTCGGCCATATCGTTGTAAAAAGGAAATGCCCGCTGGGCGGCGATGTACGACAGCGCCACGACAGAACCCCACTCATTGATGGCATCCAGTTTTTCGGCCGATTGCAGGAATTTGTGCAGCGACATCGCCGACACATCCACGCTCTTCATGTACCAGTCGTAGTTGAGGTTGTTGTACTCGCGTCCCTTCCGCACATTGGGGCTCATGCCAATGGAGTGCAGCACAAAATCCACTTTACCACCCAGCACATCCATCGATTCGGTGTAGAGTTTTTCCAGATCCTCAACGACCGTAGCATCCGCCGGAATCACCTTTGCGTCGCACTGCTCGGCCAGTTGGTTGATAGCGCCCATGCGCATGGCGATGGGGGCGTTGGTGAGCGTGAAGATAGCTCCCTCTTCCTTCGCTTTCAAAGCTACTTTCCAGGCAATGGAGTTCTCGTCCAATGCACCCGATATGATTCCTTTTTTTCCTTTGAGTAAGCCGTAAGCCATGGATTTTTAATGATGAGTTATAAATGATGAATGATGAGCGAGTGACTTCCACAGGAGGAGTCAGTGCTTTTGATGCTTTTTTTGAGCATTAATCCGAGTGCAAAGTAAAGGCTTTTTGGTAGGGAAAACTACTCCTGTTCCCGCAAACCGACTTGGGGTGGTGAGTAAAGTCTGAGCTTCGCTGATGGAACTTTTTATAGATATGAGCTATGGGGCGGCAGATACGGGTTTCATTTTCAATACTTTGTCAAAAAACTGCTCTGTGGCGTACTGGACACCTTTCCAATCTTTTGAGGTAAAGTGCGAGGCAATGACGTGGTCACTGCTTTCGGGAAAAGCATGCTCCACTTTCAGGCTATCGGGGGTACCTAGCAGCGGGAACATTTCCTTCATGGCGGACACGGAAACTACCTGATCCTGCTCCTTTTCGTTTTTGTAATAATAGCCCAGAAACACCGGCATTTTTATTTTTTCGTACACCTCTGGCCGCGATACGGCATCCATGGTTTGTTGCAGCGTCATGAGCCCGTTGCTGCTGTAACTTTTGAGCCAGTAGTTGCCTCGCTCCGATTCATAGTCGTTGACCCGGTGTTCGCCAATGGCACCGCTCAGAATTTGCCTTCCCCAAGGGCGGGTAGCTAGCTTGAGCGTAGAATTGTAGACCGCCATGCAGGGCGAGTACAACACGATGCCTTTAATTTCAGGGTGTGTAGCGGCCAGGTACGTCGTCAGCAACCCACCCGCCGAAGTACCGATTACAATCACGCTATCGCCAAGCACCTCACCAATGGCTAGGGCGCGTTTGGCTCCGGCCACGAAATTCTCGGGCGTCAGATCATCGAAGGCATCGGGGTCGCTGATGCCAGCATCGTGCATTCGCGCCAGGTACAGGTTGGCTCCGTACCGTTTGGCAAGATTCTTATGAACCGGGTCGCCCTCCGCCCAGCTTGCTCCGAAACCGTGGATGTAGACGATACTGTACGTCGTTTTCTGCTTATTCCCAGTATCGGCCCACACAATGCGGGCCTCGTTGTCGGCCTTCAAATCGGGAACGGCGGCTTCGGATCGGTTGATTTCGGCTTCGAGTTCCGTGAGATTTTGGGTGACTGTCGGCAAGGTAGGGTCAAGCTCAGCGTCGGGAACGTCGGGGCCTGCGGCGTAGCCCACGGCCAATAGTGCCACAAGGCCGCCTGTCCAGAGGAGGAATTTTTTCATAAAGAGAAAGGGTCGTTGGTTTTTAGCGGGCGAAAGTTAGCTTTTTTTGAGAGAAAACGCATAAGAAAACGATACTCCCGGAGGATGTCGGGGTACTGATTATGGCTTGATGGAAAGGCATAGAACGCCCTCATTCTCTAGGTGCCACCCCAGGCTCGAATGTGCGTTTGAGACTGCGAGCCAGACACACCAGACCATGCACCGTCGGCTTGGGGCAGCCCCGCAAGCAGAACCCCGTAATTTTGTAATGATCCTACCCATGAGAAAGGGGTTGGAACGGCAATAAAAAATCGTCCGAAAGCTAAGCTCTCGGACGATAACGCACCCCGAAACGTCAGTACTTACTGACGCTTGTATTCGTACGTGGAACCGTCGGCAATCACCGAACCCTGATCGGCCCGTTGATACATCGACAATCTTCCCTCCGTGATTTCGTACGTTTGGTAGGTATTGTCTTTTTTGTAAAACAGGGCCCTGTCTGCGGCCAGGCCCGACGTGTTTTTTCCGGTATAGGCCTCGCCAGCTTCCATGAGTTTACCATCCCGACTAATGGTATAATCGCCATAGGCGGCGAAGGTCAGGGTTTCTGTGTAAGGTAGGCTATCGCCCTGCACCCTATGTTGCGAGAGTCCATAGACAATCGCGTCGAGCTTCCATGTGCCGGTGAGTTGGGTGTCCACGGCGGTCACACTCTCCTGTTTCTCGCAGCTAGTTAGGAATAAGGCTGCTATCGCCACGCTAAGGGTGAGGTACTTTTTTATGTTTTTCATGGCTAAAAGATAATTTTGACGGGGTCGCCCGTGCGATGATAGAATGATCTGCATTGTTCACGCATTCAAAATTAATTTCAGGGGTTCATAATGCGACCCATAAACAGAATCGTTTTGGAGGTGTTTTCACTTATCAACAATACGAAGGGGCGGTCGCACACATAGGGGTCGGGACCTACTGAGGTTACGCCTACACCAATTGAGGTGACGGCTGCTGCCTCGGTGCCTTTTTCATCGATACCCAGGTAGGTATTCTGCTTCACAAAACTGACAAAGAGGCCGGCGGTGGGACTGATTTTTCCGAACCTGGCGTCGTCGCTAAAGGCTTGGGACATACCCATGGCTTTCAGGATAGCATTGAGTTTTATTTCGTAATCGAGTGTGAAGCGGGGTAGGCCCACACTGACTTGCTGTTCCCGCATGGTGGTTTGCAGCTCATTCCAGGTGGCGGCATCCAGTCCGTTGATTACTTTTTCCACACTCGACTGCTCGTTGGGTATCAGCAAGGTGAGGTTAAATTGTCCGTTGGCATAGGGTAGCTGCACGGCGGCGTATTCGGTACGTTGGGTTACCTTGAATGACTCCTTGACACGCATCATTTTTACCCTCTTCTCACTGTCGTCAGCCAGTCGGAACGGGGCATCACTGGTTTTGTTAGGATCAAACTGGTACTTCCAGTCACCTTTAAAGTAGAGGGCGTTCATCAGAAAGAACACATCACTTTGCTTGACTTCGTCAATCACTTTTTTAATCTTTCCTTTAGTCTGCTCGCTGGCCCAGGCGTTTATTTTGTCCTTGGCATTGGGATCGTTAAAATCCAGGCCCGCTACCTGGGCTTTGAATGACTTCTTCAGCACGTCAAGAAAGTTGTCCTCGACCTGGAAGGTATTGCGGTACCAGACCGAATTAGCCAAACCGAGTTGTACGTTAGGATCGGCCCTGGGTAGCCCTTCCAGTAGGGCCTGATAGGCTTGATTCAAATCAGCTTGAGCGACGCCTTCTGTTTTCAGCGCTTTCGAGATTTGTTGGGCAGTTTCACCCTCTGCTCCGTTTAGTAGCATCCCCAGTGCCATGTGCAGGCTCAGGGGCGATACAAATACGTTGTCGGTTGCGGGCTGGGTGGCTTGTACTTTTTTGAAAAACTCAAAGGCAAAATCGGTGGTGCGGGCCGCGATTTGCGGCGAGAGTTCTACGGGTTTTCCTTCGGAAGGGGCAATGCCGTCGTTTATACACCGCCCCAGAAAGAGGGTAAAGACTGCTGAGCCAACAAAGGCAATTACTTTTTTCATGGCTAATGGATTATTTTTCGATTTTCGATAATTGATTATCGAACGTTTTGCTGTCTACTATTCATTAGATGCCTTACTTTTCAAAAACGTTGGAACGCGATTGAGTTTTTTTTAAAAAATATATTGTACTCCCCACGCCATACCGTATAACCGGGGGCGAGATTCGAGGGTTGGGTTGTCACGCAGAATGGAAGCAATAGCCTTTTGGTAGGAACCCGTCAGGCTGGCGTTCCAGTGATTCGACATCCGGTAGTTGACGCGTACCCCCGTAGCCGCCGACCAGTTGAGCGAGCGATACAGGCCATCGTCGGCGGTATTTTTAAAATTATACCCCTGAGCGGATTGAATTTCGTTTTGCAAAAACAGATTACCCACTACCCCAGCCAGCACGGTATAATTCATTTTTCCGTCGGGATTGAGTGCGTAGCCTGCTTGCACTGGTACCTGTACGTAGCGATAATTGTTGCTGGTGCGCTGATCGAGATCAATGTACGAACCGGCATTTTTGTCAAAGCTGGGAGTAAGCCCTGGTTGTTGTACGGCGCTATTGGAATAGCTATTGTTCGAAAGAAGCGCATCTTCCAGTACATTGGTACTGCGGCTTGTGAACGAATTGAGCACATAACCGTCACTTTCAAAGGTAGAATTACCCTGTAAATAGCTGAGGCCTGTTTCCACAGACCAGCGCTTCGACAATTTTTTGCCTCCCTGCATCTGCAATGCGTACGAGAGCCGAGCCTTGCTGGTACTAGCCAGCGCCTGGCGGCTTGCGTTGGCATTGGTAAACGCCACGGGCGACGATGTAACGTTCACCTGGGGATTGAACGAGGCAGGCATGATTCCCAGCCCCGCCCACAATTCCCGACTACGCGAACGTTTGATCAATTCGGGCTCCGCAGCCTCGTAGCGGTAAAATACGTAGCGTTTCTGCATATATACATCTTGTTCAGAGGGTCCAATGGGCGATAGCGATGCAATCGAACGCGTGAGCGCGGGAGTCCGTAGCGGAGCGCTAGAACTGTCGGTAATGATTGGATCTGCCTCCACGTTAACATTTTTTCGGCTGCTATTTGTCTGAACAATCAGGTTAGGCGAGTTAGCAAAGGCGTTTTCTTCCGTAGCGATAACGGTAGGATTATTCCCCTGAACCAGTGGGGTAGGTGTCTGGGCGCGATCAGGGGTTAATCCAGCTATCAAACTATTGTTTTCGGTCCGTAGGTTTTTTTTCTTAAAACTTGCTGCCTTTTCGGGTAAGGCGCGGGCTGAATTTTTTACAACGGCCACACGATCCGAAGATGAAGGGAGCGCCTGAATGTTGTCTGTTTTTTTCGCAATCACCAGTGGTTCGGAGACAGGACCGCTAGCGCCGAAGCCAGCTACAGGTACCGAATCGGCCACCGATGGAGACGACTGGGTAGCTACCTCGCCGCGTTTTAGTAATTTACCCGTGGGGGGGGCTGTATCTGGCCGTAAAAGAGGCCAGCTCAGCAATAGCAAAACGACCGCCGCAGCGGCAGCGTAGAGTACTTTCGGGTTTTTCCACCACACCAGCAGCGGAATTATGACCGTCTCTTTTTCGTCGAGATGCTTTTCGATGGCCTCCCAGGCCGAAAGCGGGGGTGTTTCGCTGGCGGATTCAAATAGCCGCTGCCACTCCTGCTCAAATTTGGGGTTTTCTGATGGATTCATTGTCGAACCGTTGTTCTTTGTTCAATTTCTGTTGTAAAAGGCCGCGAGCCCGCGAGTACTGCGATTTCGAGGTACCTTCCGAGATCCCCATGAGGTCCGCAATCTCATTATGGTGATACCCTTCGATGGCGTAGAGATTAAAGACCGTCTGGCATCCTAGCGGTAGTTCGTGAATCATGTCCATGAGCTGCTGCATCTGAAAGCCCGCCAGCGTAAACTCCGGCCCGGCCACCTGGTTGTCGTAGGTAGGGACATCATCGAGATCTACTGTATACTTCTGCTTACGGATGTGCTTCAGCGCGGTATTCACTACGATGGACTTGATCCAGTATTGCAGCGGAGATTCACCCCGGAAGGCATCTATGTTCTCATATATTTTGATAAAAGCTTCCTGCAAAACATCCTCCGCATCGGCCCGGTTTTTAACGTAGCGTAGGCACAGGGCAAACATCTTGCCCCCAAACGTGTCGTACAAACGCTTTTGGGCCAGTCGGTCGCGCCTGCGGCAGCCGTTTACCAGTTCCTGTTCATTTTCAATCATCCGAAGGTAGGGGTGCTTCGTAGTATGTCTGGATTTGGGGACGATGCCGATCCGCCGTTTTTCCGTGTATTGCGTTTGCCGACATTACCAGGAGTCTGTTCATAGTGGAAAGGTTGTAATTGCTTGAAAAAAAACCGTAATCCGTTCAACCGGACAAAAACAGGGTATGGAATTCTGCGCTAGACTAGTAGTCAATGGCTTACTAATCACAAACTGGCGCTTTGTATGTCTACCCGGTACAGCGATTATTAGTTCCAGCTGGTCGACTCAAATTCATGGCACGAATTTTTAGCGTATACCCAGTCACGTTATAGTTTTTTGTTTTCACCATGCAAGCAACCCGAAAGTCGCCTTATTTAAAATGGATGCTGTGGCTGGTGGGCTTGGTGGGCGCGTTGTTTCTAATAGTCTTTCTTGTTTCGCTGTGGCTACCGAAGTACTTCAAAAGTGAGCTGGATTCGGCTCTTAAGGAGTCTGTTACCAATGCGTCGGACGGACTGTACCGGATTACTTACGAGGACATTTCCATTAATATTCCTTTGGGTAATGCCGAAGTGAAGGGCGTGAAGCTTACGCCCGATTCGACAGTCTATCGCCGATTGCTGGCTGAACAGAAGGCACCTAACGACCAATTCGATCTTCAGGCGGCCCGAGTACGCCTGTCGGGCGTAGGAGTATTGAAGCTATTGTTGCATAAAACACTTATCATCAATGCGATACTGATCGATCGTCCCGTGGCGAATATTGTCCACAATCCGCAGCCTTACAATGAGAACAAGCCCAGCAAATCGCCCTATGAACTCATCAGTAAGGTGCTGAAATCAATTCGGATTGACAAGATTAATCTGGACAATGTGGACTTTACCTACGAAAACCGGCAGGATGCCAGTCTATCGCCCCAGAAAAGCCAGTTGAAGAAATTGTATCTGGATATATCGGATTTCCTGCTTGACGAGGACTCGGATAAAGATAGCAATAGAATCTTTTACTCCCAAAATATGGTGCTGAAGGCCGAAGGATTGGAACTTCCTTCCGGCAACGAGCTCTACCTTTTCCGAATGCAGGAACTAAGCCTTTCGACAAAGGATAGTACCCTGCAGATCAAAAATGTGCTTTACAAGCCGCTGCTCTCCAAAGGGAAGTTCAGTGGAGCCGTCGGACGCGCTACCGATCGTCTGGACCTGGAATTCCGGAATATCAAAGCCGTTCAGTTGGATATGCGACGGTTGCTGACGCAACGCCAGGTGTTCGCCGAAAAGCTTTACATCGACGCGGGGCTTATGGATATCGACAAGGACAAGCGGTATCCGCCGGATCCAAATAAGAAGACCTACTTTTACCCGCACCAGCTACTGCTGAAATCAAAGCTCAAGGTCGGTTTCGAAACCGTATACTTAAAAAGTACCCGCGTTTTGTACGGCGAGCTAAACCCTAAAACGGAACGCCGGGGTACCCTGTTTTTTGACGGGACTCATGGGACTATCACCAACCTGACCAACGACTCGGCCTCAATCAGGAAGAATCCTTCCTGCCGGGTCAACGTCCGCACGCGATTTATGGGCTCCGGGAAGCTGAATGCCTACTTTATCTTCAACCTGGCATCGCAGGGGGGGGATTTCGCCTGTGGGGGAACGATGAGCAATTTCGACATGACCCAGGTCAATGACATTACCAAAGCCCTGGCCAAGGCCTCGGTGCGGTCGGGAACAGTGTCAAAATTAAAATTTGAGATCAACGCCAACAACGTCCGATCGTCCATTGTCATGCAGATGCAATATGACAACTTAAAAGTGGATGTACTCAAAGTGGAGGACGATACGGGTAAGCTGAAACGGCGGTCGTTCCTGTCGCAGGTGGTCAATAATATTGTCATGAACGAAAACAACCCGCGCAAAAACCGCCCCGCCCGGATAGGCATAGCCACCGTGGAGCGCGCCAGCGACGAGTCGTTTTTTAACCTGATCTGGCATACTATGTTTGTTTCGATCAAGCGAATCGTGATCGGACGGGGTGATAATAGAAAGCTTGATAATAAAAAGGGTGATAATAAACGGGGGGATAATAGACGGGTTAAAAATAGAAAGAAGTAGTCACTACCTATTGCTGTTCTATCCGAATATTGGTATTGACATTTAGCTGTAATTACCCCTGTAACTCGATACTTTCAGACGTGTTCCTGGAAATTATTTGAAGTAGAGCACTTAGGCACAAGCAAATGCTTGGTTGTATATACAGCCGTCAATATAAACAGGAACTAGCCACCGGTTGTCGCACCAGTACCTAAGTGTTGATTTCTATAGTAGTCCTGACTCAAACAAAGGTAATAAGTGCTGGGCGAAAGCACAGCTTACAGTACCAGCTTGGTTTAGGTTTTGCTGTTTTGGTTAACCAGGAAGTTGAAAATTTTACCCATAATGCTTGTCAGTTTCAGCGTTGAAACATTCACCGGAGAAGTTCGAAGGCGAATCCGGTCGCCAGTGGTAGGATGGGAAGCTACCTGTGCTGTCGGCGGCCGTCCGTTTGGCCCGCTGACGTTACACGGCCTATATCCTCAAATTTTTTTAGATCGCTGCTGCGTTGCACAGGGGACGTGCGGCTGTACTTTTCCCTGGCTGTCTCCTAGCCCAGTTCCCTTCATTTATCTACCGTCTGAGCGGTGGCGTTTATGAGAGTGACGGGCAGCAGCACCCCAAAAAGGTCGCGCATGCGGAGGTAGTCTAGCTCAACAGTACTTTGTCCGAAGTCAAATAAAGAATTGGTGTGACTTTGTTACAGTCCCAGCTTTGGAAGCAGAAAAAGGGACTATATTTTTAACGTCGTAGTTCACACACTTCAAAGCCGACAAAATGCAGACATTCCCAGTATACACGGGCAGACACTATCAACTAACCTACGCCGTCACTCCCCCACAACTCGATCCTGCCCCGGCGGTACAGCCGTAGCAGTGCTGATTGAGGACAATCTCGCGCTCGATTAAGGCACGGACATTGAAATCGCGGACATGCTGGTGGGCGGGGGAGGCCACAGGCAATTCGAGCATCTGATTAAAATCGCAGTCGAACAGGTAGCCGTCCCAACTCACCGAAATAGTGTTGCGACACATGACGCCCTCAGCAGCGGTAGGATTGAAGGAATTGACCAGCTTCTCCATATATCCCTCGAAATTACCCGACGAAATCAAGTAATCGAGGTAGCGGCTGATGGGTAGGTTGGTGATGGCATACAAATCGTTGAACTCTATCTCGAATTCATCCCGCAGCACTCGCTTAAACTGGCGCTTAAGGCTTTCCTGGCTACCGGGCAGAAATGCCCCGGCGGGATTATAGACCAGATTAAGCTTCAGGTCTGAACCTTCCATACCATAACCCACGGCATTCAACATTTTCAGTGCCTGGACAGAATCCTTAAACACGCCTGTACCACGCTGACGGTCAGTTTTGTCAGCATTGTAGAAGGGTAGCGAACTCACAACCTCCACACCGTGGTCACGGTAGAACTCGGGCAGATCGTGGTACTTGGGGTTGGCGACAATAATTGTTAGGTTGCAACGCACCATGACGTGCCGTCCCAGGGCGTGGCATTGCTCCACAAACCAGCGGAAGTGGGGGTTCATTTCAGGCGCGCCGCCCGTCATGTCCACCGTCGGTATATCCGATTCGGCCAAGGCTCGCAGGCATTGCTCCATCGTCTCGCGAGTCATGATTTCCTTGCGGTCGGGCCCGGCGTCTACGTGGCAATGCTTGCATACCTGGTTGCACATGTACCCCAGATTGACCTGAAATATTTCGAGTTTGGTGGGCTTGAGTGGGAAAAGGTTTGCCGCCTGCATTTTTTCATGAAACAGGGGTAATTTTAACTTCTGACCAACACCTTCTTCAAGAATCTCGATTTGGGTAGCAGTATCCGAAAGCTGGTGATGTAAGGCGTGTAAGCTCTTCATTTAATGGGTTTTTGTAAGATATTAGATTTTGGATGATGGATACCTTGTCATTACCACAAATAATTATCCACTTTCCATTTTCAATTCATTTACATAGATAGTTCTTTTACTTTATTCATCATCTGCACGCCGTGCACCAGCGAGGCTCCGCCGCGAATGGCAGCCGCCACGTGAATGGCCTCCATCATTTCCTCCTCGGTACACCCTTTCTCCAGTGTATCCACCGCATAGGCATCGATACAGTAAGGGCACTGTACCGTGTGGGCTACGGCCAGAGCAATTAACGATTTTTCCCGAGCTGTTAATGCCCCCTCTGCAAACACTTCACCGTAGTAGGCAAAGAACTTGTCGGCCAGCGGTTTCTGAAATTGACCAATTTGGCCAAATTTTTTGAGGTCTTCAGGGTCATAATAGGTTTTCATACCAAACGGAGTTTTGAAGTTACTAATAGGGGAAGATCATTAAAATGGCGTGAATTCTGTTTAAACATACGCTAAAAAACACTAGTTTGGTTGCTTTGTTTCAATATTAACCCTCATTTCACTTGTTCTTCTATTTTTCCCGCTTTCTCGTCCGGCTGGGCTTGCCCATTTTTTTGCGAAAACTCTGTGTTATTAACCTGACAACTGTACCGAAGCGGCAACCTATACTGCTGGCATCGAATCATTCCGGTTCTTTTTTCGATGCCCTGGTCATTGGGGCTGTCGTGTCACAACCGATCTATACCCTTGCCCGAGGGGATGTATTTCGCAAGCCACGGGTAGCTTACTGGTTGCGGGCCATCAACCTGATTCCCGTTTTCCGGGGTTCGGAAGGGCGGGAGAATTTAAAAAAGATTGATACGACTGTGGAGGAGTGTTTTTCGGTAATGAAAAATAAGGGCACGGTAATTATTTTCTCGGAAGGCATCTGCGTCAACGAATGGAACCTGCGCCCCCTGGGCAAAGGAACGGCTCGGATGGCCTACCAGGCGTGGTATGGCGACGACGCGGCCCTGCACGCGATGGCTGTGGTACCCACCGGCCTGACCTATGAGCATTTTCGAGGAGCCAATAAGCGCGTGATGCTACATTTTGGCGAAAAAATAGATTCGACTCACATTCAGACCGATCCGGCCGACTACGAAAAGTGGCTGCGGGAATTCAATGCGCTGCTCACCGAGCGGATGGGGAAAGCAATCCTGCAAATACCCCAGGAAGCTACTCCCGATGAAGCGGCTCGGCAACTGGAAGCGTACCTTGACGTCTGTCCGCCCCCAGCGGGAAACACGCTGTTGAATTTTCTGGGTGCTCTAGGTAGGACTATCAACCGGCCCATTTATCGTTTTTACTCCAAAAGAGTAGCCCAAAAAACGAAGGGAACCGTTTTTTATGATTCTGTGCTTTTCGGACTTCTGATGTACACCTACCCCATCCTGATCGGGCTCCTGGCCCTGGTGGTCGGCGTCTTCACAAGCTGGCATGTTGGAGTAGCGGTTTTTATCGGCTTTCCGCTGGCGGCGCTGGCAGGAAATCGTTATAGGGCGTAAGCTGGATCAATCCCGCACCCGGTTGAGACTCATCATGCGCAGCATCCAGTTGGGGAGTGGGTTTTGGTGTTTGCGCTTTTGCAAGTCGAGGTACCACCCTATCTTCTTCAAAATGGGCAGTTTATGGGTTTCCACGAGTTCGATGAGTGTCCCGTCAGGATCTTCGACGTAGGCAAACCGCCCCGCCGCCGACTCCATGCCAAACGAGCCGCCGCTATCGACCGTAAAGGGGTACCCCTGGTTGGATAAGCGTTTCTTTAGCGCATCCATATCCAGCGTATCGAAGCAGACGTGAATGAAACCGCAGTCGCCCCAGTAGCGATCGGCGAACAGCTTGCGGGGCTCACGGTCGAGGGCCTGTAGTAGTTCGACGTGGAGGTTACCAAGGAGTTGACTAAAAGCTCCGTGGGCACTTACTTTTTTACGGAGTACTACCCGGCGGAAGCGTTGATTGGGTACAGAGGTGGGAATGTCTTCGAAAACAGCCGTTTTGTCGTACACGATTTCACACGGATCCATTAGGTTTTTGTAAAAAGCCAGCGATTGATCCATGTCCGACACTCCCATCACGACCCCGGCCACCCCGCCCACGGGGTGTTTGGTCAGGCCAAACCAAGACGAGTCTTCGGTAATCTGAAAAGCGTTGCCGTAGGGGTCGACGCCCCAGAAACCCCGACCGTCGGGAAACTTCCCCAGCGGCTCCACGCGGGAGTTGGGCTGGTCCTCCATCCAGTGGTAGGCCTTGTCAACGTCGGGAGCTTTGAACCGAATGGCGTAGATGCCCAGGTCGCCCGGCTCGGGTTGGAAGGATGGTGCCTCCGGGGTGCGGCTGGTAAACTGCCATATTTCCAGGCCGCCACCGCCCGCCATATTGAGGGCCATGACCGCATGGCGGCTTTGCACTTTGCCACCCGTGTAATCAATCATCAGTTTGGCCTCGGCCTGATCGTTGAAAATGGGTACGTCGAAACCCATAACACGCCGGTACCATTGCCAGGCTTCCGATACGTTGGATACACCAATACCTACCTGCTGAACGGCTGAAATAAGGGGAGAGGTCATTTAATTGAAAGTTGAAAATGGAAAGTGGAAAGTTGGCGATTCTGAGCGAACAGACTTAGTTGGGGTCGGATCAGTCTGGGCAAATGATCAGATGGGTACCTTCGACTCATCGGCCGCCGCCACGCCATATTTTTCCGTTTTAATTATTGATTTATAAGTATCAATGAGTTTCTGCTGGGGTGCTCCCCGGAAGTACATCCACATCACCACCGCATTGGCAATGTTCACCCGCAGATACGAGTTGTCCTGGTACTTACGTGCTGACACGATGATGTTTTTAGGGATGATCTTGAAACGGTACTTTTTACAAGCCCGGATGATAAACTCATAATCTTCCATGACCCGGTGTTTTTCACAGTACCCCCCCAGCTCCTCAAAGGAGGCTTTGGGAATGAACAGGGTTTGATCCCCACCGCGCGACCAGATCCGGTCGTAGCGCTGGAAAAATGTGTTCAGTTTAAGGATCAGACGGGGTGAGTCGAACTGGTAGCGGTAGCAGCCGAGGGTATAGCCTGAGGCTAGTGCCTGCTGAATATCCTGCACGTAGTCGGGATGGATACGCACATCGGCGTGCACAAAGTACAGTACATCACCCTGGGCAATGCGTGCCCCGGCGTTCATTTGGGGTGCACGTCCTGGCTGTCCCGATACGATCACCCGCGCTCCTGCCTGCTCAGCCCGTTGGGCCGTTCGATCCTGGCTCGGAGCATCCACCACAATAATTTCCGCCAATTGTTCTCCACCGTACTTATACAAATCGTCGATCAACCCGGCGATGTTGTTTTCTTCGTTGTAAGTGGGAATAATCACACTGATGCGCATATCTGACTGTTTCGCTATTGTAGTATTACTCGATTTTCCTGAAAAACCAGAAAAACAATGCTATAAAATAAAACCCTAAAAGTACGTAAAAGTTAGGGAGTTGCCAGTAGTTCAGCCGTCAACTTCGAGACAACCCTTGTATCTTTGACCCCTATCATTCAACTTTTTTTTAATATTAATTCATGGACGATTCCGTGCGCATTGCGCCCATTGTCAGTAGTTTAATAGATTTTTTACAATCAGACAATTATTCCAAAATAGTGGTTATTGCCGACTCCCATACCAAAAAGTATTGCTACGATCGTATCAAGGGCAACCTTCCGAAGCATTTTGTCGTACGTGTACCTAACGGCGAGGCCAACAAGAACCTGGATACCTGCGAGGTAATCTGGGCCGCCATGACTCGCGCCGAACTGGATCGCCACGCGCTGGTGCTCAATATTGGCGGCGGTGTAGTAGGCGATATGGGCGGTTTTTGCGCTGCGGTATTTAAGCGGGGCATCGATTTTATTCAGATTCCCACCACGTTGCTATCGCAGGTAGATGCCAGTGTAGGCGGTAAACTAGGTATTGATTTTCAGGGTTTCAAGAACCACATCGGGGTGTTTACCCAGCCTAAACGGGTGTTTATCGATCCCATGTTTCTGGAAACCCTGCCCGAACGGGAGTTACGTTCAGGCTTTGCCGAAGTCGTGAAACACTGCCTGATTGCCGATGCGGCCAAGTGGAACGAGATTCGTATCAAAGACCTGGACGAGCAGGATTGGCCCGGTCTCATTGCTCATTCCGTAGCGATAAAAAAACAGGTGGTAGCCCAGGACCCGACCGAGCAGGGGCTGCGCAAGATTCTGAATTTTGGCCACACTCTGGGCCACGCAGTAGAAACCCATTTTTTGGGTAAATCACCAGAGCAAAGACTTTTGCATGGGGAAGCCATTGCGGCAGGTATGGTGATGGAAAGTTATCTGGCTTTTCAGAAAAAAATGATTGATCGTGAAACACTTGACCAGGTTGAGGAGTTTATCTTTACGATTTTTGGCAAAGCCGACATCCAGCGTTTCGATCTGGATGCCATTATTTCCCTCACTCGTCAGGATAAAAAGAATCGCGGCCGCGAAGTACGGTTTTCGTTGCTTAACGGGGCCGGAAGTTGTGCGTATGATGTCGTGGTGTCACCCAATTCGATGCATAAGGCACTACTCTATTATGCGGGGCTTTAAGCCTGGATGCAGGTTTTTGGAAATAGTAAGGATAATGTGTTGACTATTACGGTTTAATGATCTATATTTCATGTCTTATTTCTTCATTCTGTAAATTTTAAGGAAGCATATGGTAAAGTCTGTTACTCTTATTGCTGCTGTTTCGGTTATTCTGATTCTGGCAGGCTGTTCATTTGGTCGCAAGGTGTTCGTGGAACATGATTATAGCTACGAGACCAACTTCAAAGATTACTCCACCTACACCTTTCTGGAATGTGAGCGGGATACCAATAATCTTTGTACGGAAATATATGAATCCATCCGCCGCCAAATGCAGGCTCGGGGCTACAAACTAACTGCCGAAAAACCCACACTGTTGGTCAATTACGGTATTTTTTATGATAATCTGCGTTACCAGGGGTACATGCAACCAGTCATCAAGACATGGGTAGATACTGAGAATGACGGCTTCCGCTACGAACCTATCAAGTACGCCCTTGATAAGGGTACCCTCATCGTGTCGCTCATCGACGCAGAGAGCGATCAGGTGGTCTGGCGTGGTTACGCTTCGGGCCTCTTCAACGAAGGACAGGACAACACTAACAACTACTACCGTAATGTGGTGCGCCGGATCTTTGACCAGTACCCGCTTTTCGCCAAAGGCTATGACCCCCGCCGTTACACGGAGGAGATTGGACGATAGTTTTCTTTAATGGATAGTCGATAGTGGATTATGACACTTATATAGCAAGAGAGCCCATTCGCGCAGAAGCAGAATGGGCTCTCTTTTCATTTGGGAAATACAGCACGTGAAGAAGAATATTCATATTCCGATTCCAGCCATTATCAACTATCCACTCTCAACTATCCACTAAATCAAGCTGTTAGTACCCGGAAAATTTCTTCCAGCGACTCTCCGCGCTGGCGAAGAGTCGCCAGGGGACTATCCGCCACGATTCTACCTTTACTAATGATAATGACGCGGTCGCAGAGGGCTTCCACTTCTTGCATGATATGGGTGGAGAACAGGACGGTTTTGTTGGACCCGGCAGTACGGATCAGGCTGCGGATTTCGGTCAGCTGATTGGGGTCGAGGCCCGTGGTAGGTTCATCGAGAATCAGGACTGCCGGATCGTGCAGCAGTGCCTGCGCCAGGCCCACACGCTGACGGTACCCTTTTGAAAGCTGCCCGATTTTCTTGTGCTGCTCCACGCTAAGGCCGCACAGCTGCACCATTTCGTCCACGCGCGTTTTTAGGGCTCTGCCTCCCATACCGTACAGTTTGCCTACAAAAATCAAAAACTCCCGCACGTACATGTCCAGGTAGAGCGGGTTATGCTCGGGTAGGTAGCCGATGGCGCGGCGAGCTTGCATAGCCGAGTTGGCCAAGTCGTGACCATTGACGACGGCTCGACCTTCGGTGGGTTTGAGGTACCCTGTCAGTAATTTCATGGTGGTTGATTTCCCCGCCCCATTAGGACCCAGGAAACCCACGATTTCACCGGGGCGTAGTTCAAAACTCAACGAGTCGATGGCTTTTTGAGAGCCGTATTGTTTGGTAAGTTGGGAAACCAGAATGGACATACCTGCAAATTAGATGCGCAAAAATAGTTTATTTCGGTACAGTAGGTACATAAATGCCCACTGCACCAGTACGAAGGCTACCGCGGCACCCACAATGCGAACAGGTTCGGAGAAAAAACTCAGCATACCCCCAAAGAGTACCTCAGCCGTGAATCCGAAGTCGATGAAACTACTGATTAAATAAATGACAATGGAGTTCATGCCAATGACCACAAAGAAGAACGTCCAGCGCCGCCAGTTCAGTACATCCACGATGCCGTAGAATAGCGCCAGTAACAGCAAGCTCCAGCCTCCGGCACACAGCACAAACGAGCTGGTCCAAAGATTTTTGTTGATAGGAAACACGATATCCCAGGCGTAGGCGAGCCCCAGACCGATCAGTCCCGCCAACGCCAGATACAGTACCTTCCGGGGTCTGGAGATAGCCGAAATGTCCGAACGAAGCAAGTTTCCCGCAAAAATACCCAGTAGGGCCGTAGCAATGGCCGGAATAGTGGAGATTAGCCCCTCGGGATCATGAATGGTTTTGTAGAGGTGTCCCGGTACCAGCATCTGGTCCAGGTAGCTGGCCGGATTACATTCCATCGTCATATGTCCAGCCCCACAGCCCGGTACGGGTACAAGCATCATAAAGGCCCAGTAGCCCAACAACAAGCTCACCAGCCATAAAAGCTGACCGCGCGAAGTGAAGTACAAATAGATGATCTGGGCGAACATACCTGCCAGACCGATGCGGGCCAGGACGCTGGGGTAGCGCATATTCTCCCACTCGGTCTGGAAGATGCCGTTGTTGTACAGGATACCCAGCGCTACCAGCAGCAGGCCGCGCTGCACTACTTTACGCAGCAGCTGCGACTTGGGGATTCCCCTGGCGAGTCGGCTGCCGATTGAAAAAGGGGTGGAGACTCCCGCCAGAAACAGAAATAGCGGAAAGATCAGGTCGTAAGCCCGGAAGCCGTTCCATTTTACGTGCGTGAGTTGTTCGGCAACCACGACAGCCCAGGCCCAGCCCGTCGTTTTGGCCAGTAAGTGAACGATTTCTTCGCCACCTGAGATCCAGAACATATCGAAACCCCGCAGGGTGTCAAGAGACAAAAGCCGTGAAGAGGAGGTAGAGGGTGCTGCCATTGGGTAACAGAGGGAGAAAAATGCCCTTAAATGTAAATAGAATAGCGGTATACGGAGTGTGATTGACGTTTTTTTACTTGGCGGTATTTTTTTATAAAAAATTTCAATCCCAGAATACCTTGTTTTTTAGAGGGATATATCTCTGGTTCTTATGAAAAAAAATAATTCTCATTAGTATGACAACGATGATTTTAAAAATTTACACTTTTTCCCCCCACTTAGGCTCTTTTCTACCCTGCCTTACCGGGAATAAGCCTTTTTAACTTGAAAAAATAATTTTATAAATTGCCTCCATGCATTTATTACTATCTAAATTATTAATTTTTAGTAAAATAATACAATCTTATATGAAGACAATTCGCACATTCGTTACCGGACTATGCATGCTATTCATGGCAGGGCTGGACGGCTGGGCGCAGAGTACTTCCGAAGTTAAGGTAGATCCCGGGGTTTCTGTTCATAACTATAAGCATCCCAATAAAGCAATTCGGGCTAAGAAAATGCAAACCATCCCTACCCGGCGTTCTACCAGCCGAGTCGGAATCGTACCACGCTCTTCAACGAAGCCCATGCCCCGGACCTACCACCAAACGCCCAAGTATGCCCCACGCTCAAGCTGGACGATTTTTAGAAGGTCCAACCCTACTACTAACGTGCTTAATCCATTGACGAATCCCAACCACTACAAGGTAAATCAGGTACCCTAAGTCAGGGTGGTGGTAAGTAGACCGATGCCGGTAGTCACTTCGGATGGTGTTCCGCAGGGCTACCGCCTATTTGTACCCCATGGAACTGCCCGACGGCTCGGTACTACGGCAGGACCTGGGCTTTTTTATGCTACCACCCTGTAGGCGTGACTGTCGAGCAGCCCACCAAGAAGCTCAAGGGCCGAGAACTCACCTTCAACCAGAAACTCTACATCCAGATGCTGGCCTCGACGCGGGCGGTCAGCGAATATGCCAACAGCGGCGACAAGCGCTTGAGGATCATTAAGTACACCCTGCGCATCCACGGTTCTCATTTCAGGGACGGGGTCAGGCTCGCTGCCTGCGCGCTACACAATTTCGGAACCTTTTTCAGGGCGTGGCCCGCGTTCACCTACGCAATGATATTTTTTCTTCCCGCATAATGTCTAATAAAACCTGACGAATTTGGAAGTGAGAATAAGCAGTACAGACACTGGTTAGCAAAATTCTTAGAAATACAGAGTACTGTTTCCTGGCGGGTTGCGAGAGGTATATTCACCTTTGTTATTAGTAGAAAAAACGTGATATTGCCGCTTATGCGGTACTACTAAAATCTGGGCTTTTGTCTTTGATTCGCTCGTTGACAGGATTTTCACAAGCCTTTCGGGTACCTGTTAAAAAACAAAACGTACAGGATAGGTAGTTTTAGTTCAGTAAATAGGCTATCAATGCGGCAAAATACCGAAAATAATTTCCATTGCTTGACTCTATGAAACACTTGTGCAAGAGTATATACCTGTTTTTATTAGTCATAACGGCCTGTAGTACCAGTAGAAATCTGGTTTATTTTGATGATTTAGCTGCTTCAAAAGAATTTAGAACTCCCATCAATAACCAATCCAATATCCGGATTCAACCGGGTGACCTGCTCGACATTTCCATTAGTAGTTTAAGTCCGGAGTCCAATTTACTATTCAATAGTGGTATTGTGGTACCCCCCGGTACACCCACCAATACCACCAACACGGCACCACGATTGAATGAAGGGTACCTTGTTAACAATGACGGGTATATCATTTTTCCGGTGCTGGGCAATGTGGCAGTGGCAGGTTTGACCAGGGAACAGGCCACCGAAAAGCTGACAGACGAAATAAGTAAGCTGGTCAAAACGACCATTGTTAACCTTCGTATCCTTAATTTTCAGGTAACTGTAATTGGAGAAGTAAAAAATCCGTCCTCATTTACGGTACCCAGCGGAAAGATCAACGTACTGGAGGCACTGGGCCTGGCGGGAGACCTCACGGAGTTTGCCCGGCGGGACAATATATTAATTATCAGAGAAAATAACGGAGAGCGGGTAGCCACGCGCTTAAATCTCAATTCAAGGGAAATACTGAATTCTCCTTACTACTATCTGCAGCAAAATGATGTTGTCTACGTGGAACCGAACAGCAAAGTTAAAATTGCGCAGACAGAGCCGGGGAATCGATATATACCCATTTGGGCGGCGGCCATTTCAACCTTCGCGTTTTCCATCTTAACTTTTTTCAGGTAATAGTACCGTAGGGAACATGTATGACTGATAATGATTTACCCAGGCCAGCGGCTACCAATTCCGGGCAGATTAATATAAAAAAGATTGTTTACCAGTACTTGCACTACTGGTACTATTTTCTGATTGGTATAATACTTACACTGGCATTAGCTGTACTATTTTTATTGGTCACTACTCCTAAGTACCTGATCAGTAGTTCAGTCCTGGTCAGGGATATTGACAAAGGGCCGGATTATCAGTCGGGAAATCCGGTTTTTCAGGATCTGGATGTATTTAGTCAGGCCACCAGCATTGAAAACGAGCTGGAAGCCTTCCGGTCGCTGAGTCTGATGCAAAGGGCTTTAATGTCGCTTAACCTGCAGACCAGTTACTTTGTACCGGGCGCGTTGAATGAAAAATTAATTTACGGACAGGAGGTACCTGTTAAAGTGGTAGTAAGCCGCCTTGCAAAAGATGCCCTTGAAGGCAATATTACTATTGTTATTAAAGATGAAAACAGGTTTGAACTCCTGGACGGGAACAGTAGTACTTCCTATCGTTTCGGGCAACGCATAGCAAAGCCCTATGCCCATTTTACGGTTCTTAAAAATCCTCAAGCTACTTCAGGTGCGTGGAAAAACCACCGTAAAATTAGCATCCGTTTTAACTCTATTCAAAAACTTGCTTTAGAATACAACGCTAACCTTACGGTAGCTCAGGCCAACAAAACGGCCGATGTGCTGTACATGAACCTGATGGACCCTGTTCCTGAACGAGGGAAGGAAATCATGACCTCGATACTCAAGGTATACAATGAGGATGAAACAGAGGACAAAAACCGGCTGGCTCTGACAACACTGGAATTTATTGACGACCGCCTGAGCGAACTGACCGGTCAACTTACGGAAAATGAAAGGCGGGAGGCGGAGTTTAAAGTTAGAAATAACGTCACGGATGTACGCTCAGAAGCATCGGCCTACCTGGATGAATCCAGAAATTACAATAATCAGCTGACGGCACTCAATACGCAGATTGATGTGGTTGAGTCGCTGGAAAGGTACCTTTCGCAGCGAACCGGACTTTTTGAGCTGGTACCTTCTAATCTTAGCATTGAGGACCCTTCACTCACAGAACTGATCGATCGGTTCAATACCTTACAATTGGAGCGGGAGCGATTACTGCGAACGCAGGAACCAACGAATCCGCTGGTAATAAATATCAATCAGCAGTTATCAAATCTGCGGTTGAGTATTCTTGAAAACCTTTCGATCATTAAAAAGGGGCTTACTGTTTCCAGAAACAATATATCCGGACGGGCCCGCTCGTTTCAGTCGCGTATCAGCGCAATTCCAAATATTGAAAGGGAACTGAATGACATAAACCGGCAACAGGGCGTACGGAGGGACCTATATGTATACTTATTACAGAAGCGGGAGGAGTCGGCCCTTTCGCTGGCCTCAACCGGCTCAAAGATCAGGGTACTTGATCCGCCCCGGGCAACCCTGACACCCGAGTCTCCCAAAAAAGCTATTGTACTGGCGCTGGCCTTTTTTGCGGGACTTGTTATTCCCTTTGCCATTCTGTTTATCAAGTTGCTGCTTGATAATTCGATTCGCCACCGGTCGGTAGTGGAGCAGCATACTACCGTACCTATTGTTGGTGGAATCGCCCATATTAAAAGTAAAAAAGGCCGTAACATATTCAAAGTCAACAAGTCAAAAGCCGCCGAAAAAATTCGTTTTATCCGGGCTGCCCTCAACACTAAGTCCGATCAGCTACGCGACCGGGTGGTACTCATTACGTCCGGGCAGGAAAAAGACGGTAAATCCTTTCTGGCGCTCAATCTGGCCGGAAGTCTGGCCATGGCCGGGAATAAGGTAGCTCTGCTGGATTTTAATTTACGTGATCCTGCCATCCTGACTACCCTGGGACTTGGCCAGGATACGGGGATTTCTGAATACCTGCACAGCAAAAGCCTGACCATTGACAGCATCCTGCAGACAATTCCTTCGGTACCGGGCCTCGCTATTGCCGGAACGGGACGATTACCCGAGCATCCCAACGAACTGATGATGAACTACCGGGTGGAGCAGCTGATTGTGGAGCTGAAAGAAAAGTTTGATTACGTGGTGATAGATACTGCCGCCCTGGGACAGGTAGCAGATGCCCTCGCTCTGGCGCCCTTGGTGGACGTATGTCTGTTTGTGATCCGCTACAACCATACCCACCTCGACCACCTCAATACGGTTCAGGAAATACACCGCGAAAGAAAAATGAATAAGACGCTGATCGTGCTGAATGACGCCCGCAAAGAAAATTAGGAGCCCTCTATAAAAATTACTTCCAGGTACATGTTAGGAAAGAAATTAAGTCAAAATTTTGCCATCAACATTGTCTCTATGGTGTTGGGTTTTCTCAGTTCCATATTTATTGCCCGCATCGGTGGTCCGGCTATACTGGGAAATATCAGTCTGGCCATGTCGTTTCAGGTACTGGTCAAATCTATATTTACGCACACGGTCAACAGCGCCCACCTCAAAATGTACAGCGACAATGACAAGGTAGGCCTCCGCAACTACTTATATGTTTTTGTTTTCTATAATATCCTGACCACCCTGCTGGTCCTGCTGTTTGTGGTGTGGAACAACCAAAGTCAGCAGGGTACTTTTACCGACCTGCAGATCAACCTCATCATTATCTTTATTTTACAGGATTACCTGCTCACGCCCCGGTACATGTATGTGACTGATCAGTCGTCGAAGCTCAATATTTTGCGAGCCAACATGGTAGACTTTTCATCCCAGATCCTGATCAATATTGCCAAAATTGTGGCCGTAGTACT
>JBBRDE010000024.1:0-30415 GCA_038204185.1 Cytophagales bacterium | reverse complement strand
TAGCTGGAAAGACCACTACCAGAACTATCTGGCGGGCAAGCCGTTTGAATTTACCAATACCACCACCATTTCAAGTGTGTTACCCATGCTCTCCCAGACCTTCCCCGGCTCGGACGACATGAAAATTCCCGATCAGATTCGTGCTTCGGCTTTTATCAAAGAGCTGGAAGCCTATGAGAAAATGGACGGCGACCAGTTGCCCGAACTGATGGTTATGGCGCTCTCGGTGGACCATACGGTAGGTACCCGCCCCGGCTTCCCCACGCCCGAAGCGATGGTGGCCGATAACGACCTGGCCCTGGGAAGGATCATCGAGGCGCTGGCCAAGAGCAAATTCTGGAAAAATACGGTCGTTTTCGTGACTGAAGACGACTCGCAGGCGGGTTGGGATCACGTATCGGCGTACCGTACCACGGGACAGGTCATTAGTGCGTACAGTCGCTTGCAAAAAACAGTATCGACCAACTACAATCAGCCTTCCATGGTGCGCACCATCGAGCAGATTCTGGGTATTCCGCCCATGAATGTGATGGATGCTACCGCCCTGCCGATGTTCGATTGCTTTGTCAATAAGGCCAGTGATTACCGCTATTCCTCGGAGAAAAACCGTATTCCCCTTGACAAAATGAACCCCGGCCTGACCGGACTCGATAAACGGGCTCGAAAATTTGCGGAACAGTCCATGCGGCCCGAGTTCGACTTCATCGATAGTGGTCACGACGACGTCATGAACCGGATTCTGTGGTTCGCCGCCAAGGGTACCAAGAAGTACCCCTGGAGATTGGCCGGTAAGGCCGAGGAAGAGGACGAAAACGATGATTGATTATATTTGACAGTGCTAGTACCGTCAGTCGGATTACCGTACAGCGCTTAGGAACGAACGGCTTTGACACCTCCGATAGGATTTTAGAAGGCCGTTAAACACAATACTATGCCCAAACTCGACCGCTCGGAATTTAAGTACAACGCCAAGGTTTTTGAAAAAACCTGCCTGTGGTGCGGTACCGTATATTTTGCGAGCCGATCCACGGCCAAATACTGCTCCTCGACTTGTCGGGGGTACGCCAATCAGGCTAAAAACTCGGAAGAGGTGCTACCCTACGACGAAACGGACAAGATGATTTCGGCCCTGCTTTCTGAAAATGCGTACCTGAAAGGACAACTGCAGCGCTATGTGCTGGAAAATCAGCAGCTTCTGGCAAAACTCAATCAGGAATCGACTAAGGCAGATGACCTACCGGAAAATGTCAATGTTTTAGGTCTGGATCAGTAACTTAGTGCATTATCGTTACTTATAGGAAGATATCAGCGTTTACGTTCTCATGCTCGTCAGGCTACTTTACATACTGGTTTCCGCTTTCGTGGCCTTTTCCTGCCGTCCCGATCTACCGGAGGACGTCGAGGTAGCCCTGAAACTGGTGCCCGGCGACCTCGATTATAACCGGGATGTCAAACCGATACTCTCGGACAAATGCTTCGCCTGTCACGGCCCGGACCAGAAAAAACAAAAGGCAGGCTTGCGGCTTGACTTGGCGGTAAATGCCTACGACCCCTTGCCCGAATCGCCCGGCAAAGTGGCCATCGATCCTGGCAGTCTACGGAATAGTGAGGTTTTCAGGCGAATTACCGCTACCGATCCCGACGTGTTGATGCCGACTCCGGAATCGCATTTAAGTCTGACCGCTTACGAAAAAGCGGTACTCATCCAATGGATTGAGAACGGCGCTGAGTATAAACCCCACTGGGCGTTCGAGAAACCGGTACTCCCCGAAATTCCAGCCGTGGCAGACGAAAGTCGGGCGAAAAATCCCATCGATCGTTTTGTGGCCGCCCGACTGGACCAGAAAAAACTTGGTTCTGCGCCCGAGGCCGAGAAGGAAACGTTGATTCGCCGGGTCACATTCGACCTGACTGGCCTACCCCCCACGGTAACCGAAATTGACGCCTTCCTAGCCGATAAAAGGAAGGATGCCTACGAAAAACTGGTGGATCGGCTACTGCAATCCCCGCATTACGGCGAGCGCATGGCGACTGACTGGCTGGATCTAGCCCGCTTCGCCGATTCGCACGGCTACACCGTGGATCGGTTGCGGGATATGTCGCCCTACCGGGATTGGGTCATCAAAGCCTTCAATCGGAACCAACGCTACGACCAGTTCATCCGGTGGCAATTGGCGGGAGATTTGATACCCCATGCCACCAAAGAAATGCGCATTGCTACGGCGTTTAACCGCAACCATCCCCAAAATATGGAGGGGGGGATTATCGAAGAGGAGTTTCAGACTGAATACGTGCTCGACCGCGCCAATACGTTCGGGGATGCTTTCATGGGGTTATCGGTAGGCTGTGCCAAATGCCACGATCATAAGTATGATCCTGTTTCCCAAAGAAATTACTACCAGCTAACGGGTTTTTTCAATCAAGTAGCCGAAGCCGGGCAAATTTCCTGGGACGATGCCATGCCCTCGCCCACCATGCTGCTACCTACCTCCCAACAGGAAAAGATTCTTTCTTTTCTGCGAGAAAAAATCGATCAGGAAACCCAAGAGCTGAAAGCCGTTCAGAAGCAGGGCGAGGCTGATTTTGATAATTGGATTAATAGCCAGTCGTATGCTAGTCTGAGAAAACAAACGCTGCCCCGAAACGGATTAGTAGCGTATTATGATTTTGAAAAGAATTCCCTGCGCAATACGCTGAATGTTAAAGATCTAGCCTATACGACTTTGGCGGGTAATGTTCGGGAAAAGGAGGTATGGGCTGCGGGCCATGAGGGGGCAGGCATACAGCTCAACGGGGATGCCTGGCTGGACTTGGGACAGGTGGGTATCTTCCGAAAATCGGAACCATTCACCATGGGTTTGTGGGTCAATATTCCCAAAGAAATGCAGGAAGGCGTCATTTTCCATAAAAGTCAGGCCGAACGCCTGTATAATTTCCGGGGGTACCATGTATACCTCAGAAAAGGCAAGCTGGAAATGAGTATGGCCCATGTGGCCCCTTCCAATGCCATTACCAAAGTCAGTCGCCAGTCCGTGCCCCGCGATCAATGGATTCAGCTGACCATGACCTACGATGGCTCCGCCAAAGCGACCGGATTAAAGCTCTATCTAGATGGTAAAGAAATGGCCATGACAACCACGATGGATCACCTCGACAAGGATATCCTGTTCGATGAAAGGCGGGTTAGCCCCCAACCTGGGCTTCAGATCGGCGGCTGGTGGCGGGGATATGGCTTCAAAGATGGTTTCATCGATGATATTGTGGTGTATAATCGTACTCTGACCCCCCACGAAGTAGCCATCTTGGCTGAAAAAGCTGCCTGGCAAACGATCGCCGCCAAAAGTAGTAGTCAACTGAATGAGCCTGAAAGGGTGGCCCTACGGGGGTACTTCTTTTCCACCGTTCACGCCCCTACCCAGGCAGCACGAAAACGGGTCGTCCAGGCGCGTACTGCCCTGGCCGACAGTACCGAGCCAATTCAGGAGCTGATGGTCATGCGCGAAGCACCCATTTCCAAAATAGCCCATCTGCTGGATCGGGGAAATTATGATGCCCTGGGCGAGAAAGTATACCCTGCTACGCCGGAGCGCATCTTTCCTTTCCCCAAAAACCTGCCTAAAAATCGGTATGGCCTGGCGCAATGGCTTACCCTACCCGACAATCCATTGACGGCCCGCGTGGCGGTGAACCGATACTGGCAACTGTTTTTCGGCACGGGACTGGTCAAGACCACCGAGGATTTCGGCAACCAGGGCGAGTTGCCTTCCCATCCCAAACTATTGGATTGGCTGGCAGTGACTTTTCAGCAATCGGGCTGGAATGTGAAGCAGCTGGTGCGAACCATCGTAACCTCGGCTACCTACCGGCAGTCTTCCCATGCCTCGCCGGCACTGTACGAACTAGACCCACAAAACCGTCTTCTGGCGCGGGGGCCTGCTGGTCGCCTATCGGCTGAAATGATGCGTGATAATGCTCTGGCATCCAGCGGACTGATAAATCTTCAATTGGGTGGCCGAAGTATTAAACCCTACCAGCCCGATGGACTGTGGCGCATCAATGGGGCTACTTACGTCCCTGATAGCGGCAACAAAGTGTACAAACGAAGCCTGTATGTAATTATCAAGCGGTCGGTACCAAATCCTACCCTGGGCACCTTTGATGCAACCTCGCGTAGCTTTTGTACGGTACGCCGCCAAAAAACCAATACGCCCTTACAGGCACTGGTGACCCTCAACGATCCTACGTTTGTCGAAGCCGCCCGGGTGCTGGGGGAAAAGATGACGCTCGAGAAAAATCCTGAACGAGCCATCATCCAGACCTACCGTACACTCACCGGGCACCGTCCTACCCCCAAAGAGGTAGCCTTGTTAGGCGGGTTGCAGCGCACCGAAATCGAGCGATTTCGGAAAAGCCCCGCCAAAACCGTGGGCTGGTTGACTACTGGTCAGTATCGGGCCAACCAAGCGCTGGATGTCGCGCTGGTGGCGGCCAACACCGTGGTGGCCAGTACCATCATGAACTCAGACGCCACGCTCACTAAACGTTAAAAACGCATGGATCACCATCATCCCGAAGAGTTTCGCCTGCATTCACCGGAATTTAAAAAAATGAACGACAAGCTGGATCGTCGGCATTTTTTGACCAAAACTTCCTTGGGTTTGGGGGCCTTAGCAGCAGGTACTTTATTTGGGGCTGGTAAAATATCCGGCTCCGGTACCACTCCATCCGAATCCCCGGGTCTGTCGGACGATTCGCAGGAAGCGATCCTGCGGGCCTTACCGCATTTTGCTCCTAAGGCCAAGCGGGTGGTTTATATGTTCATGAGCGGTGGGCCTTCGCAGTTCGAAACCTTCGACTACAAACCCAAACTGGCTGCTTTGTTTGGCAAGGATTTGCCCGATTCGGTGCGCCAGGGTCAACGCCTTACCGGCATGAGTGCCAACCAAAGCAGCCTTCCCATTGCCCCTTCCGTGTTTAAATTCGACCAATACGGGCAATCCCGTACGTGGGTAAGCGAGCTACTCCCATACACGGCTCAGGTGGTGGACGAGCTGTGTATGGTAAAATCGCTTTATACCGATGCCATCAACCACGACCCCGCCATCACCTTTTTTCAGACCGGTAGCCAGCTGCCCGGTCGCCCCTCCATAGGCTCCTGGGTGAGCTACGGCTTGGGTTCCTCCAACGAGAATCTACCCACCTTCATTTCCCTGGTTTCAAAAAATGCCAGCGGGCAGCCCTTGTACGCCCGTTTGTGGGGTAACGGTTTTTTA
The DNA here is from genome assembly GCA_038204185.1 of Cytophagales bacterium. Taxonomy (GTDB): domain Bacteria; phylum Bacteroidota; class Bacteroidia; order Cytophagales; family Spirosomataceae; genus Salmonirosea. The sequence continues at coordinate 25,142 of JBBRDE010000024.1, read as the reverse complement.
CCCACCGAGCATCAGGGTGTCCAGTTTCGCTCGGGTAAAGATCCTGTGCTTTTCCTCAATAATCCCGAAGGGTACGACGGAACCGACCGCCAAGAAATGCTGGGGTACCTAAAACAACTGAATCAGCTGCAAAACGAGTCCCTGGGTGACCCCGAGGTGGAAGCCCGGATGGCGCAGTACGAAATGGCCTTCCGCATGCAGACTTCCGTGCCTGAGGTAATGGATACCCGCGACGAGCCGGATTCCATTTTTGACCTGTACGGACCCGACAGCCGTGATGCCGGTACCTACGCCGCCAACTGTTTGCTGGCACGTAAGTTGTTAGAGAAAGACGTGAAATTCGTGCAGCTGTACCACCAGGGCTGGGACCACCACGGGGGGCTGCCGGGCGGATTGCCGGGCCAGTGCAAGAAAGTCGACCAGGCCACAGCCGCCCTCGTCAAAGACCTGAAACAGCGGGGCATGCTAGACGATACGCTGGTGATCTGGGGCGGCGAGTTCGGCCGTACCGTGTATTCACAGGGTAAGCTGACGCCGACAGACTACGGCCGTGACCACCATCCCCGCTGCTTTACGATGTGGATGGCCGGGGCGGGAGTCAAGCGTGGATTCGGCTACGGCGAAACCGACGATTTTAGCTATAACATTACCCAAAATCCGGTACACGTGCACGACTTCCAGGCTACCATGATGCATCTGCTGGGCATCGATCACGAACGCCTTACGTTTAAATTCCAGGGCCGCCGTTATCGGCTCACCGATGTGCACGGCAAGGTGGTGAAGGATATTTTGTCATAAACACAACGAGTTGCTTCAAGATGCCGTGGCATCATAATTGAAAGTTCTATCCTGTACATTTGCTACCTTCGCAAGGTACCTTTCAAGCACATGGTCAACTTTTGAAAACGCTCCTGACTTACTGTCTGGTTTTCCTCATCATGAGCCTCAGTGTGGGGGTGTGGTTGGTCAGTGTGCCCACGGTTAATTTTCTGAAAAGGAGGGCTGGTAGTGAAATGCAGCAGACCTCCAACCAGTTTTGCCTCCGGCTGCGCCCTGATACATTCAAGCGGGTAGGTACGAATGAACTCCTGATTGAGGGCCACATGTACGATGTGGTTTCGGAGCAGCAGCAGGGCGATTGGATCGAATTCGTGGTCTATCGCGATGATTTAGAAACGTATTTCCTGCAATTATTAGTGGCGAATATGGGAACCGTCGATTCTTCGGGAGATGAATCTTCGCCCATGAAGACCATCGTACTCAACATACTGCGCCTGGAATTTTACCTAACCCCTCTGTATTCGCTTGACGCCTTCGCACCTTTCGCTGGCTTGGCTTCCAAAATAGATTTCCTGGCCGTAATTCCTAAGCCTCCCTTCTGCAAGGTACCCCTCCCACCGCCGCGACTCCTATAACATTTACTAAAAAATTGTTTGTCCCCCCGCTCTTCCAGAAGGGCAGGGGAAAGGTGTATGGTATCTAAATAAAATAAACACTATGAAATTTCAATACCGCTGGGGCCTCCCATTCGTGGGTTTGGGCCTGGCTTGGCCCGCCGCTGGCCAAAATATCACCACCGATACCCTGCAACTGCAGGAAGTCGTGGTATCGGCGTCAAAATTCCGGGAATTGAAACGCCGGGTACCCTATCAGATCGAAAAAATTGCTGCCTCGGACATCGCCTTCCGCAATGCTCAGACCTCAGCCGATGTACTCGTGCAGAGCGGCCAGGTATTTGTGCAGAAAAGCCAGGCGGGCGGCGGCAGCCCGGTATTGCGCGGGTTCGAAACCAACCGGATTCTGCTGGTTGTGGACGGGGTACGCATGAACAACGCGATCTTCCGGGCCGGGCATCTGCAAAATGTTTTGCGTGTGGATCAGAATATGCTTGAAGGGGTGGAAATTCTGTACGGTCCCAGTTCAGTGGTGTATGGCAGCGATGCCCTGGGAGGGGTTATTCACTTTAAGAGCAAAATGCCCACCCTATCCACCAGCACAAATACCCGCTTTGCCACCTCGCTTTTAACGCGCTATGCCTCGGCGAATAATGAGTTTTCCAATCATATTGCAGTGGATATAGGAAAGCAAAAATTTGGCTCGCTGACCAGCTTTACTGCCTCCGATTTCGGCGATATGCGCCAGGGTGCGCAACGTCGCAACGCATATCCCAACTTTGGCAAAAGGCCTGACTACGTAGCGCATGAAAATGGCCAGGATGTCATCAAGACCAATCCAAATCCCAACGTGCAGAAGGGTACGGGGTACAAGCAGTACGATTTCCTGCAAAAATTTCTGTATAAACCTTCCGACCGGATCGAGCACGTGCTGAACATCCAGTATTCCAATTCGTCGGATGTGCCTCGCTACGACCGGCTCACGCAGATCAGGAACGGCAAGCTGCGCTACGGGGATTGGTACTATGGCCCCGAAAAACGATTTCTGACATCGTACCAGCTCAGGGTGCTGGGTACCAAACTGTATGACGAACTCGTAGTGACGGCGGCGTATCAGGCAATTCAGGAAAGCCGGAACTCGCGCTCATTGGGTAGCCGCAGCCTGAAGAGCCAGGTAGAAAAGGTCAATGTGTACAGTTTCAATTTGGATGCTCAAAAACTACTCGGTGCGCATACCCTGCGGTACGGACTGGAATACGCGCACAACGATGTGGATTCGCGCGCGACCTTCACGAATATTACCAACGGCTCCCAAACACCCGCCGATACGCGATACCCCGACGGAGCCAACACAATGGACTGGCTGGCTGCCTATGTGACGGATCAATGGGCGCTGACTGAAGCGGTGATTCTGAATGCTGGGGCACGCCTCAATCAGGTGAATCTTTCATCGAAATTCGTCTCTAAGGAATTTTTCCTATTTCCCTTTGACAAAGCCGAACAGGCCAACACGGCCCTGACGGGCAACCTGGGCCTGGTGTGGTCGCCCGTCCGAACTACCAAACTCTCCGTACTAGGTTCGACGGGTTTCCGGGCTCCTAATGTGGATGATATTGGAAAGGTTTTTGATTCCCAGCCGGGCCTGGTGGTGGTACCCAATCCCGATCTAAAACCGGAATACGCCAGCAATGCGGAATTTTCGTTGGAGCAGTGGGTAGGGAAAGTCATTAAATTCAACGGAACGGCCTATCACACCCTATTGCGGGATGCAGTAGTGCTGGCTCCTTACAGCTTCAACGGGCAAAGTACCCTGGTATACGATGGTCAACCCAGCCTGGTGACGGCCAACCAGAACCGGCAAAAAGCTTACGTACGGGGCGTGAGCCTGGAAGCCAATGTATATTGGTCGGGTGGTTGGCGGTTACAGGGTACCTATTCTGCTACCAAAGGCAGGGTCGTAGGGGACAACGGGGACGAAACGCCACTCGATCACATTCCACCTACCTACGGAAAAGTAAGCCTGCAATGGCGGCAACGGAAATGGCAGGCGGAGGCGTTCAGCCTGTACAATGGCTGGAAACGCATCGAGGATTATCGCCTGAATGCCGAAGACAACGAGACTAACGCTACCCCGGAGGGTACCCCCGCCTGGTATACGCTGAATATCAGAACCTCCTATGCGATTACCCCCTACCTCCAAGTCCAGGCAGCGGTGGAGAATATCCTGGATACTAATTATCGACCATTTGCCAGCGGGGTAAGCGCACCGGGACGTAATTTTATCGTTGCTTTACGCGGACAGTTTTAATTAAAAGAATGAAGACCTCCCATTCAAGAGGAGGTCTTCATTACAGAAAAATAGAAGGCCTTAAATAAATCGGATTTATAAGCTTAACCCCGAAGAAATTTTCCCGGCCGAAGTTCACAGCTTCCAACTGCTTTAAATCGACAGAACGGATTAAGCTATCTCTTCCGTCATTTTTCCTGATTTTTTCAAATACCTGACGTACCCGTACACCAGTCCGAGTACCAGTACTGCGACCGTAAATACCGCCCACCGGTTCACAGAAGGAGGCAGGACTGGGTACTTGTACAAAAGCAGCGCTACGATACCGAGCAGCCATACCAGCAGGGTGTTGTATTCTTTCAGAAGCCAGCGCTTGTAGTTGAAGCGCATACTGGCGAAGGTGGTACCCAGCCCACTCAACCGGATCCACCATCGGTCGACGCGCTGACAGTACTGATCAAACTCGGTACCAAATTTATTGCGTAGGAAATTCTCCTCGGCCAGTACAATGGCCTGATATATAAACAGAAAGAGCGGAATGAGAATCGCCACATAAAGCAGCGAATTGGAAAGGATACCTACCCCCACCAGCATCAGGATGTTACCTACATAGAGCGGGTTGCGGCAGTGGTTGAAGATGCCTTCGGTCACAAGGCGTTCGGCGTAGACTTTTTTGTCCTTACCACCCCGGATGATGTAGGCTAGTCCGATGGTGAGCCCCCGGATCAGTTCGCCCAAGAAGGTGATCAGAAGACCTACGATCAGAGGGATCAGATAATATTTTTCCCCGAACTGATCGGCCGTAAATAACTCCGGTGACGGTGCGAACAGCAGCAGGTACAGGACGATGAACAGGTTGTTGCGATAGCGGAAGAAGAAATTTCCAATAGAAACCATTATTGCTTGGTCGCGATTAAGCCCGAAAAATTATACCATTTGAAAAAAACTTCGCAGTGCCGGAAACCGGAGTCTTCTAGTAGCGTCACATTCTCCGACAATTTGTAGGGAATCAGGACATTTTCCAGCGCTTCCCGCTTTTGGGAAATTTCCAGGTCGCTGTAACCGTTGCGGCGTTTGTAGTTATAGTAGTGCTTGATGAAGTCGCGGTTGAAGAGACTGTTTTCTGTCAATACCTTTTCAATAAGAATAAGTACCCCCCCTTGATTAAGCCCCTGGTAAATGTTTTTCAAGAGTTGCTGCCGATACAGCGGACGCACGAATTGTAGCGTGAGGGAAAGTATCACGACCGAGGCATTATTGATCGCGAGATTCTGATGAATATCGCCCACGATCAGTTCGTAGGGGCGTTCCATGTTCATCGCTTTGAGCTTCAGGTCGCACTTGTTGATCATTTCCTGAGAATCGTCGATTCCTACGAAGCCAATATCCTGCGGAATGAACCCGTTCAGCGCTATGAAGGTAGCCCCCGTCGAGCAGCCTAAATCGTAGATGTTGGTACCCGGCTGAGCGTGATCGGTGGCCAGTTCAGCCATCATGCGCTGAATTTCCCCGTAGTAGGGTACCGAACGGTTGACCATGTCATCGAATACGTTCACAACCTGAGTACCGAATTTAAAGTCGGAAACCCGGTTAATTTCCTCTTTAAATACCTCGTCCTGTTCCACGGATTTAGTGTCGCTCATTTTTAATTCTTTGTATAGGGTTCAAAGGGCAAAGATAAGATCATACCCGCAATTCTACCCCATCAGGTAACTAAGGGTACCTACTAAAACGCACCGATGGAAGAAAAACTACTGATATTTCGGTATTTTCTAAGTAATCAGGCCACCGAATTTGATGCATCCATCAAGAAAAAGGCGCGGGAATTCCCGCGCCTTTTTCTTGATGATGAATACCTGCTACCTAAAAGGGTAACCGGTACCCTGCCGACAACTGGGTATATTTAAATAAGTTACGAGCCGATACATCGACGTAGAAGCGACCATTGCCTACCTTGAATAAATTGGCTCCCAAGACAATGTTGAAACCCAGTTTGGTATTGTTGGCCTCACTGTTTCCAATTTTCATTACACCTAGTCCAAGTCCGGCATAGGGTATGAAATCTTCCTGACCTTTGAGCTTTAAATTATAGATTCCATTCAGGAAAAGACCAAAAGAGCTGCCGCTGCCAAAGCCAAAAAATGCTTCCGGCATGGCGTACAGGTTGGTCGTTTTGTAGCGATAGTGGTTACGAACCCCGATGTTGAGTGAGGTAGCCCCTCCCAGGTTCACGCCCGCAATCGCTGAGGACCCGTCGTAGTTGAACCGGTTGAAAAAACTGTCACTGGCTATATTCTCACTCTCATAGGCAAGCTGTTCCTCCGACCGCTGACCCAGATTGGTCATAGAGGCAAGGGTAGGACTTTCTTCCTGTGTTTCACTGCTGTTTTCTCCGCTAGGGCTACCCGTGGGTTGGGAAGTACCTGAATTTTGGGCCGATCGGCTGTATTTCAGTTCGCGGAGTTCCTGCCGCAGCTGATCCATTTCGTTCTCCATGTCACGACGGTAAGCATCCCGATTATCGCGCTGGTTGTCAAGCTGATTATCCAACTGTCTTTCGTTTTGGCGCTCATAGTTTCGCATCGAACGCTCAATTTGCCGCCGGTAGCGATTGTTGTCACGCTGTACGGCCTCAATTTCGGAGCGAAAGTTCTCTGTTTGCTTTTGCAACTGGGCGGGATCGTTACGTTGGCTGGCATCGCGGTTCGCTTCGTTCTCCCGTTCTTGAGCATCCTTTATCTTCTGAATACCTTCCTGCATGGATTTGAGCTCCGTTTTCAAGTCTTCCTCTATCTGCGCGTTCCCCTGCTCACGGGCAGTTTTTACTTCCTCTTCCAGTTTCTCGATCCGATCTTCGTAAGCAGCCCGTATTTCTTCACTTTTTTGGCGCTCAGCTTTCAGCATCTCCATCGCTTCGCTGGCTTGCGAATCGTAGCTACCGTTCGGGCTGTTTGCGGCGTTTCCATTGGAATCGGACCGGTTATTTTCCCGTATGGTATTCCGATAATCCTGAGACTCATTTGAAGGTGTATAGTTATCGGAATTTCTGTTTCGGGAATCGCTATTCCGACGATAATCTACGTTTTGCTTCTTAATGGCATCCAGTTTATCCTCGATCGACTGCAACCGCTGCTCAAGTGCCCTCATCGATCGCTGGCGATTGTCCGGATTTCGCTCGTTCTGAGTATTGTTTTGTCCCGAATCCCCGTTATTCCTTTCATACGAGCGGCGGGGTGCGGGTACGTCTGCCTTGACCTCAGCGATCTTATTGGCAAAATCGGTGGGCTTCATGTTCATCAACAACGGATCCTCGTTGCGGGTAGCCTCTTCGTTGGCCTTCACTTCCTGCTTCTGTATTTCATCAATCCGTTTTACGGCATTGTTCAGGGCTTCGCGCTCGTCTTCCAGGTCATTAGCCAACCGGCGGTTGCGGTCATTACGGGCTTCCTCGATATCGTCGTCCAGCCGCTCTATGCGATCCATGTAGTCTTGTTTCAAATCCTTGGCGCGGTTTCTCTCGCGTTTCATGGTATTCCTCACGATTTCGTCGTAGGATTCTTCCTGCTTAGTCTGCACATTTTTTACTCCATTTCCGATTAGCAGGTTGGCACTCAGACCATACGCCCAGCTGGTGGCGAGTTCGTCAGGATTGGTCGTGTTTTCAAGAGGGTCGTTGGAAGTAAGAAGCGCCTTGCCATAGGCTGTCAGCTTGAAGGCGCGGCCAAACGGAATGTCCAACCCCAATCCACCCGATACGAAAGGACGGTTTTTTTTATCCAGGGCTACGCCATCTACCTCGTAGCCTTTCAGGGCGTCGATTACACCACCGCCCACGTTTATGCTCGGCGTAAGGCCCTGTCCGTTGGCTAGTTTGAACTTGCCCTCGCCACCGTACACGGCCAGTCGGTCGAAGGAAGAGAAGTAGTCCTCATCCATAGCCCGCCAGTAGTAGCCCCGCAGCCCCACGTAGGGGCCAAAGTTGAAACCCGTGGCTGCGCCGACGTATTTGGTGTTGGCATAGGGAAGTGCTTTGTCAAAATCGAGTTGCCCGGCGGTGATCTCGATCGGCAGGCTGAGTCCCCCAGAGAAATTATTCAAATAGGCTTTATCGACTTCCGTTAGCTCACCGGGACGCCTGCCACCCAGGTAGAAGCTTAGAGAAGCCCGCACTGACCAGTTTTTCAGAAGTTCGTTGTCGTAATCGGCCACAGATAACCTGTTGGCAGCGCGCTCGGCGGCGGTAGTCAGGTTGCGCACGGGCGAATCGTTGAACGAGGTATTGACTGCCTGTATTCCCAGTGTGTAGCGATCGGCTACGACAAATTGCAACCCTGCGCCCAGCGATACGTAGATGTTCTTATAGGTAGCCAGGCTGTCCGATTTGAAGGTCTGAACGCCGGTACCCGCCGTAAGGAAGGGTACCACGCCACCCCGGCCCAGATTCAGCTTAAGGTCGCCACCCCAGCGGGTAACGTCGATGTCGGGCTGCGATAGTTCTACGCCCTGCAGTTCTGTGAGGTCGAGGGGTCCAAAGTTGCGTTTCATATCCACCGATTGCAGGTAGGTACCTCGCAATTCGACGAATTCACCGAAGCCGAAACCCAGATGTCCGCCGATCAGAAAGCCATCGCTGATACCCGTGTTTTTTTCCCAATTTAAATACTCACCCGCTGGTGAGATAGAATAGCTTATGCCCTTGACCTGCGCTACTACCGTGGGAACAGAAGCTCCCAGTGCGCACAGCATGATCATGGTTTTAAGTAGAAGTTTATTATAAGTCTTCATAAAAAATGAATTTGGTTGATTGATGGGATTTTTGGGCAATCAAATTCCCATCGGTTACTATTTTAACACAGTCAAAGCAGTTGAACTTGCCTATATGCCCTCACTGTTAAATAGTTAAAAAATTATGCCCTTCGATAAAATCATTAAAAATGATAGAATATTTTCTTGTGTTGGTGCTTTAGTCAACACTAAACTCTAAATTTTGCAAATTCCAAAAACACAAAGAAGTGAGGAGACGGTTTTGCAACTGGGCAAATACACAGACGGAATCAGGAAGGCATAGAAAATTCCCGGTAGGCCCAAATTAAAAACACCCGGATTGGCCGGGTGCTTTTGCTGAAACTATTCGCTTTGAACGATCTGCCCTACTTTATTTTGGGCATCGACACGGCTTTGCCCTTGGCATCATAATAGGTCTCCTTTCCCCCCACCGTAGCCGAATAATAGGTCTCATTTCCTACCTTGACCTCATAAGGCAGATTGGCTTCTGTACCCTTCAAGGAATTCCGCACGGATAGGGGTAAATCTTCCATTTGCATACCTGTGCGCATTTCCCGCATCTTTCCGGTTTTATCGTAGGTGATCGATACGTCCTTGCCGTTCTGTTGGAAGGAGCTCCGGTATACATCGTCGTTACTGTCCCACCTGGCGTCCGTAATTCCCTGGTAGCTCGACCCGAATGTGGTTCTCACGTGCTGGGGTACCTTGGTGGCATCCATCGTGTTGTAATTGGCCTGACTCGAATAAGGTAGGTTGGCCGAGTTACTGGTTTGGGTGCTGGTCGTAACAGTACCCTGGTTCGAGGTCTGGTTGTTGGTGGTCTGCGGCGTGGTGGTCTGAGCCTGCACGCTTGCAGTGGCTAAGGCCGCCAGGGCGGCTAACATGAGTGTCCGTTTCATAATTGACGAGTGATTTAGAAAAAATTGGAATGGATACAAAGAATCTTGGGTACCCGGTAAGTAGCAAAAACAGTGTGCCATAAAAGAAACCACACGCTTACGGTGTGCTGTGAGATACTATACGTAAGAAAACTTTTCAACAGTAGAGGTAGGGATTACCCGTATGAGTTCTTTATAGAAGGTGCCAGGTATCAAGGACTTATATTAACTGATCGCGTATGCTAAATCGTCGAGAGGCCATCAAAAAATCGGCGGCTCTGTTGGGTGTCGGTATCGGTTGGGAACACCTGTTCCGGCCCAAACCCCGTTTTCATTTGGGGGCGTGCGACTGGTCCATCGGTCCCCGCCTGAGTCCCGAAACGTTTGACATCGCCCGCACCATCGGCCTTCAGGGCTTACAGGTCAGCTACAACACCACGAAGGATGAGGTCGGTCTCTCCAATCCTGACACCCTGCGGGCCATTCATGAGGCATCAGTTCGCACGGGCGTTAAAATAGCGGGGCTGGCCATTGGCGAACTCAACCGCACTCCCTATAAATCGGAAGCCCGGACCGAAGAATGGGTCTGGAATAGCGTGGATGCCGCCAAAGCACTGGGCGCTCCGGTGATCCTACTGGCTTTCTTCGGCAATGGCGAGCTGCGCGACGACGAGGCCGGACAAAAAAAGGTGATTGAGCGCTTGAAGATAGTAGCCCCTCACGCCGAGAAACAGGGAATCACGCTGGGCATCGAGTCGTATATGAGCGCGCGACAGCACCTGAATATCATGGATGCTGTGGGTTCAAAAGCTGTCAAAGTATACTACGATGCGCGCAATTCGGCCGATGCGGGTCACGATGTCTACCAGGAAATTCCCATGCTGGGCAAAGACCGAATCTGCGAATTGCATATGAAGGAAAATGGCTTTAGGCTGGGTGAAGGTACCATCGACTGGCCCAGGGTAGCGACTCTGCTCAAAAAAATCGGGTACCAGGGCTGGATGCAAATTGAAGGAGCTACCCCTAAGGGTGCCGAAGTAGTGGAATGCTACCAACAAAACCGGCGGTACCTAGAAAATCTTTTTCCCTTTTCATGAAGCTACATTCTTTAAGGATATGAACCTCATTGTATGAAAATCAACGCATTTGTCCGGTACGGAACACCCACTCTGGCGCTCATTTTACTGCTGACGCTTTCGGCAATCAGCCTGCTTAAGCCCGGCGATGAAAATTCCCGACTCTACGTACCCGACGACCTGGAAGCGACCCTCTGGGCCGAGGCTCCGCTGTTTTATAATCCCACCAATATGGATATTGATGCCCGTGGGCGCGTGTGGATTACCGAAGCGGTCAATTACCGAAGTTTTAAGACTAAACCCGAAGAGCGCCTTTCCCACGAGAAAAAAGGGGATCGGGTTATGATTCTGGAAGACAAGGATGGCGATGGCAAAGCGGAATCATCCAAGGTATACGTAGAAGACACCCTGCTGACGGCTCCCCTGGGAATTGCAGTAATTGGCAATAAAGTCATCGTTTCCTGCGCGCCCAATCTGCTGATATATACCGATCTGGACGGCGACGACAAACCCGACAAACGGGAAGTGTTCCTGACCGGCTTCGGGGGCTTCGACCACGACCACTCCCTGCATTCGCTGGTCACAGGTCCCGATGGCCTCTGGTATTTTAATACGGGCAACGCAGGGCCCCACACGGTCACCGATCACAGCGGTTGGACGCTCCGCAGCGGTAGCCTCTACACGGGAGGTACCCCCTACAACGACAAGAACGAAGGCAACCGCAAGTCCGACGATGGCCGGGTGTGGGTAGGAGGCCTGGCGCTACGTATCAATCCCGACGGCACGGGCCTGAAGGTAATGGGGCATAATTTCCGGAATAGCTACGAGACGTGCCTGGATAGCTACGGGAACATGTGGCAAAATGATAATGACGATCAGGTGATTACATGCCGGGTCTCCTTTCTGCCCGAAAACGGCAACGCGGGCTATTTTGCCGCCGATGGAACGCGCTTCTGGCAGGCCGACCGCCGCCCCGGCCAGACGATGTTCGAGGCGCACTGGCATCAGGACGACCCCGGTGTTATGCCCGCCGGTGATAACACGGGCGCGGGCTCGCCCACCGGTATCGTTTTCTACGAAGGGGATGAATTAGGCGAAAAATACTGGGGTACCCTACTGAGTTGCGAGGCCGGACGAAACGTTATTTTCGCCTACCAGCCAAAGCCACAGGGCGCGGGTTTCGCCTTGGATCGTAAAGATCTCATCAGTTCTTTCCCCCAGGCCTCGGAACGCTATGAGTGGTTTGAAACCGACACGGACACCCGTAAATGGTTCCGGCCTTCGGATGTGTCGGTGGGGCCCGATGGGGCCTTGTACATCGCTGACTGGTACGACCCCATCGTGGGCGGTCACGCCATGCAGGACAAGAAAGGCTACGGGCGCATCTACCGCATTACACCCAAAGGGAAAAAGCTAACTACCCCTACCCTAGACCTAACGACTACGGCGGGGCTGGTTCAGGCGCTGAAAAGCCCGGCTGTCAATGTGAGAGCTTTGGGATTTGAGGGGTTAAAAAAACAAGGAGATGCCGTTTTTCAGGAGGTAAAAGCACTGCTCACGGCGGCGAATCCCTACCACCGGGCGCGCGGTATCTGGCTGTTGGCGCAATTGGGCCCCCAGGGAAAGGCACTGGTCGAGCAACTGCTGAAATCGCCGGATGCAACTATCCGGCTAACCGCCTTCCGGGCCAGGCGAGCGGTAGCCAATTCGGTGAGCGACCTGGAAAAAATGGCGCATGATCCCGATCCTGCGGTGCGTCGCGAGGTGGGTATCGCCTTGCGCGATGTACCCTACGTTGAAGCAAAGGCAAGCATCCGGCAACTCATTGAGACCTACAATGGTCGTGATCCCTGGCTGCTGGAATCCATTGGGACGGCCGCAGACGGGAAGGAGACGGAGGTATATGCTCTGATCAAATCCATGTACCCAGAAGACCCCGCCCAATGGACTCCCGCGCGGGCCAACCTCACCTGGCGATTGCACCCGGTAGCTGCTATCGACGAATTGAAAGTACGTGCTTCGGCCCCAACCGTCCCTCTGGCCGAACGTAAAAAAGCGCTAACCGCCCTGGCTTTTATCCCTACCAAAAAAGCCGCCGAAGCGATGATCGGCTTGACTAAACTACCGGATGCTCCGGTTTCCTCGATGGCAACCTGGTGGATTGGCTTCCGGCAAACGAATGATTGGACAGACCTAATGGATTGGCAAACCGCGACTGACCAAACCCTGTCTACCGCCAACAAAGCAATGCTGGATTTGAAAAGTAAGGTAGCTAATAAAGCGCTCACCGATGCGGAACGTATCGCGGCGGGCAATGTGATGGCCCTTGATCCGCAGGGCGGGAACCTGCTGATCGACATGAAGTCGCAGGGCCAATTGCCGAACAATATTGCCACGGCTATTAGCGAACAGCTATTCAAAAACCCTGACCAGAATGTTCGCATCATGGCCAGCCAGTTTTTCCCCCGGCAGGGTAAGGAGTTGAAAATGGATTTCGTTGCTCGCATGAAGGCCGATCCGGCCCATGGCAAAACCATCTTTACAACAAACTGCGCTACATGCCACCGCCACGGTGAGCAGGGCGCCGATATTGGGCCCGATCTGACTATGATCCACCAGAAATTTGATAAGATAACCCTTCTGGATGCGATCATTAACCCGTCGGCGAGCATCGTGTTCGGCTACGAAGCCTATACAATCACCACAAAAAAAGGCGAAACGTATTTTGGATTCCTGTTAAGCGACGGTCCCACGGTAGTCATTAAAGACGCCGCCGGGCAACGCCATGCCCTCAAAGCCGACCAAATCAAGAGCCGTGAAAAAATGCCTAACTCCCTCATGCCTCCGCCTTCCTCCCTGGGGCTGGACGAACAGAGCCTGGCCGATTTGACGGGTTATCTTTTGAGTTTTTAGCTTTTAGGAAACGGCCTCGATCGTATGGTGCGGAATGACTTTGCAATATAATGGTACGATTCAACTACCTGCACATTCCGTTGTACCCTCTTGATCAGCTCAAAACAATATACCTATTTGTTCGTTTTGGAAGAACAAATACATCGAAACTATGATATCTTCAATCAATAAATCAATGACCTGGTCGGCGTTCTTTCTGTTGATCGCTTGTGGCAATGCGCAGGACGATGGCTCGGGTAATGTGGTAATGCCGGGCCCGGCTGAAGCCGTAAGTTATAAAGTTGCAGACCCTTTCCCGGGCCTTAAATTCAGCGATCCGGTCGAACTGGTGAACGCCAAAGATGGCAGCAATCGACTTTTTGTGGTAGAGCAAGCGGGCACGATTCGATTTTTCGATGCTACCCAGAAACCCTCCACGTCTACCCTCTTTCTGGATATAAAGAGTAAAGTGAAAAGCGGCGGGGAAATGGGTTTGCTCGGCCTGGCCTTCCACCCCAATTTTAAAAGCAATGGGTACATCTATGTAAATTATACCCGCGATAATACCCGCGAATCGGTGGTAGCGCGCTATAATGTCAGTAACCCGGCCAATGGTACAGCTGACTCACAGAGCGAAACTATTCTGTTTACATATGCCCAACCCTATTCCAACCACAATGGAGGCTCGGTTCATTTTGGGCCGGATGGGTACCTGTATGTATCTACGGGGGATGGGGGCAGTGGTGGGGATCCTCAGAACAACGCCCAGAACCTGAGCAATCTGCTCGGTAAAATCCTGCGGCTGGATGTCAATGCTACCGACAAGGGCAATTACGGAATACCCGTCGATAATCCTTTTCGAGGAAAAACAGATGGTACTCGGGAAGAAATCTACGCGTATGGTCTGCGTAACCCATGGCGGATTAGCTTCGATCCGGTTACCAAGAAGTTATGGGCGGGCGACGTGGGACAAAACGCCATTGAAGAGATCGATATTATCGAAAAAGGCGGCAATTATGGCTGGCGGCTAAAAGAAGCCGACGTATGCTTCAATCCAAAAAATGATTGTAAAGAAACCGGGCTGATTGATCCGGTCTGGAATTATACCCACGCTAACGGCGACATTTCCATTACGGGAGGCTATGTGTACCGGGGTAAGAAATTACCTGGGCTGGTAGGGAAGTACATTTACGGCGACTACGCCAGTGGCCGGATCTGGGCTTTAGAAACCACGGACGGGGCCAAAGCGAAAAATACCAATTTACTGGATAAAATCGGATCGTTATCCGCCTTTGGGGTGGATGAGCAAAACGAACTGTATTTTTTCAGCTATGGCGAAGGGAAAATCTATTCCCTGGCCGAAGGAAAATAAAAAAAATCGGGCAACCTCGTGGGAGGTTGCCCGATTTTTTTTATTCGGATAATTCTTTGATGGGAGTCATCAGTACTTTCCTGAATTCGACTTCCGAACCTTCCGACTGTAAGGCAAAATGGCCGGTACTAGCCGTGGCATTGTAGCCATAGTTCACAAAATCGCCGTTTACCCATACTTTGATCGAAGTACCCAAACATTCGATGGTGAGTTTGTTCCATTCGCCCACGGCCTTCTCCGATCCATCGGTCAGGTTGGGAATACGGCGTAGCTTGTTTCCATTGACTCCCCACTTCTCCTTGGGGCCCCGGCGCTTCTCCATGTCAGGCACCACGATATCTTCCTGAATACACCAGAAATCGCCCGCATTGGTGTGCATCATCTGTACCTCGATGGACTTGGGGAACATATCATACAGCGCGCGCGGCGTCGATGCGAACACGAGCGCTCCGCAGTTTCCGGGGGTACCCGCAAAGCGGTACTCGATTTCGACGCGGTAATTCTGGTAAGTGGCATCCGTGATGAGGTGCCCGCCGGGGGTACCCAGACTCACCAACATGCCGTCGCGCACAATGAAGGGCATCCTTGCATTCGTATTCTTGTCCATTTCGGGAACATCCGCGTGCCAGCCCTTTAAATCTTTTCCGTTAAAAAGGCTTTTGGATTGGGCTTGGGTAGCTTTGATATCAAAAAGTAACAAGGAGAGACACAAACCTGGGAGCAGAATTATTTTTTTCATACACATCTGGAAGAAATCAGCTTATGAAATTGATTACCAATGAAAAGGTAAATAACACTGCTGTCTACCTTTTTGTCAAAAAGAAGTTGTGAGGCAGTGGGCTTTTCCATCTCTGCTGTTTCGATCAGTATTTGACATTCATCCTTGTACAGACTCATGAAAAATAAATTTCGGCTGGGGGGAACCCTGGCGTTGGCCTCCTTTCTGATCGTTACTTGCACGCGAACCGTCCGTACCCCCGATCAAGCCTCAACCGACTCTCAGGCTCAGGTCATGCCCGAATCAGGTTTTGCCACGCCGCGTACGGTGGATGATAATCCCTCCCCGGCTACGCTCACGCCCGAGCAGAGCATGCGCTCTTTCCGGCTACCCAAAGGGTACCATCTGGAATTGGTAGCCAGTGAACCCATGGTCACCGAGCCCGTGGCGATTGCCTGGGATGGCAATGCCCGTATGTACGTGGCCCAAATGGAAACTTACATGCAGGATGTGGAAGGTACCGATGAACACGAGCCCCGGAGCCGTATCATGTTGCTGGAAGACACCAACAATGACGGCAAAATGGATAAGAGTTCGGTGTTTATCGACAAGCTGATGCTACCCCGCATGATTCTGTGCGTAGGCCACGAACTGCTGGTAAATGAAACCGACACCTATGATATGTACGCTTACAAGGATATCAACGGCGACGGCGTAGCCGACCAGAAACGACACGTATATCAGGTAGGTCGTAAGTCTCCTGGCAACATGGAACATCAGCGCAGCGGCCTGGACTGGAATCTCGACAATAGGATTTATATCACCGTAGATCCGGTCCGATTCCGCTACAAAAACGGGATGATACAGGCCGATTCGCTGATTGGCGGTAACATAGGCCAGTGGGGATTGACCCATGATAATTACGGTCGGTTGTTTTTCAGCCAGGGCGGGGGCGAAAACGCTGGCATCGGTTTTCAGATTAATCCTGCCTACGGACAGCTCAACTTTAGGGATGCCTACGATGAAGAAACGTTCAGTCCGGTGTGGCCCATTATAAAAACGCCCGATGTGCAGGGGGGCGTAAAACGCCTACGTGCCGATAGTACCCTGAATCACTTCACGGCTGGCAACGGACAATCTATTTTCCGCGGCGACCGCCTTCCCAAAACGCTGGTGGGCGATTACCTGATCAGCGATCCGGTGGCCCGTATCATCCGCCGCGCCAGAGTGGTGGACAAAGCCGGAAAAACCACGCTGGAAAATGTGTATGACCACGAGGAATTCATTGCTTCCAGCGATATGAACTTTCGGGCAGTGAATACTTACACGGGGCCAGATGGCTGCCTGTACATTGTTGATATGAACCGGGGCATCATCCAGGAAGCTACCTGGACTGGGAAAGACAGCTACCTACGCCCCCAGATCCAGCGCCTGGGCCTAGACAATAATAAGCAGCGGGGCCGGATATACCGGCTGGTGTACGACGGATTGAAACCCGGACCCAAACCGCACATGCTGGACGAATCTTCCGCCCAGCTAATCAAGTACCTCGCCCATCCCAACGGCTGGTGGCGCGACAATGCTCAGAAAGAGTTAGTAATCCGGGCCGATAAATCGGTGGTGCCCGCCCTGCGGCAAATGGCGCTGGGGCAAAAGGGTACCCTAACTGAGGCACCTTCCGCGCTGGGCCAACTGCACGCGCTGTGGGCGCTCGAAGGTCTGGAAGCAGTGGATAAGGAATTACTTTTCACTCTCATGCAGTCGCCTGATGCACAGCTACGCAAAGCGGCTATCTGGAACAGTGAATCTTTCATTAAAAAGAATGACTCCCAGGTACTTGATCAACTGGCCAAGCTGAAAAGTGACCCGAGCTATGATGTGCTCACCCAACTGCTGTTGTCGCTGAGCTATTCCAAAGATCCTCAGGCCAAAACAATTGTAGATGCTGTATTGGCCAAAAATACTGGCAATGAAATGCTCGTCGGCGTACAGGCTACGATGGTAAAAAATGAATCGATCCGGACCTATGGAGCCCGGCTGGGTGCGCTGGATGCCGCTAGCCGGAAAATGGTACTCGATGGCGCCATTACCTTCAAGTCGCTGTGCGCTACCTGCCACGGTCCCGATGGAAAAGGTACCCCTACAAACCTGGCGCCTGTATTGTCAGGTAATTTCCGACGCCTGACAGGTAAGAAAGACGAAGAGATAAAAATACTGCTGCACGGACTGACTGGTCCGGTTGACGGAAAGACCTACCCCGACATGATGCCGCCTATGGGTGCCAATAGTGATGAGTGGATTGCCTCGGTGCTGAGCTATATCCGGTACGACCTGGCCAACGCCGGGAATGGTATCCCCCGCGTTTCGCCCCAATTTCTGGAACGGGTACTGGTGACTCCCGCTGATGTGAAACGCGTGAGAGCGGAAACAGTCGGTAGGACGAGTGTCTGGACATGGGCAGAACTGGATAAAACGGCAAAACAGTAACCGGGTCGCGGTATTTCCAACCCGCGTGAACTGGCACAGTCTTTTAAGATTCATCGGAATGGGTTATCCGGTGAATCTTTTTTTTGCCCAGGGGAACGAATTAGACTAGCTTTTTGTAAATACTTGTATAAATTTTATATACAGGGTTAAACCTCTTTCGACTCTTTTGCTCTAACTCATGTGCATCCTTTAAAACCAAAGAACAGCACACAGTGATTAATTTTCACCCGCTCCACCAATCGCTTCGTGAGAACGAAATAAAGGGAAGAGCCAAAAACGAAGAAATCATGAAAAATGTAATTGGAATAGCCGTAGTTGCCAGTATGATGTTTGCCTGTAACGGGGTTAACAACACCAATCCAGAAAACCAGACAAACGCTGAGCTGAAGAACGAACTTCTGCAAGCCAAACACGAAACCGAAATTTTGAAGCTCAGCCACGAGGTCGAGTTGCTGAAAGCCAAGCAGGGAACCCTTACTCCCGGTGAGCTGGCTGCCATTGGAAATGCCAATGCTTATCTGGGCACATCGCCCAACGCAGGACGGGCTACCCAACAAGTAGACAACGAGTGGACGTCATCTGAGAACGATGCCTACCGTCCCGCGAGAACGACGCCTACCACCGAAACCGTGCCTGCCTCTGAGGTGAAGAAGAAGAAGCGGATGAGCACCCCGGTTAAAGGGGCCTTGATTGGGGCAGGCGTAGGTGCTGCCACAGGCGCCATAGTTGCTAAAAAGAATCGGGTGAAAGGCGCCGTGGTCGGTGCCGTAGCCGGCGCAGGTGCCGGTGCTGTAACCGGAGTAATTATCGACAAGCGTAACGAGAAGAAGGCCAATAACCCCTATTTCGCCTCAACTGCGCTTTTCAACTAACAGCGTAAGATATTAGTAAAATTAAGCGAAGCCCCGCAGAATTCTGTGGGGCTTCGCTTTTGGGGTTCGTCAAATTTCGAAAACTAGTAAGCTATTCTTCTCTCAAAATACCTCAGTCCTTCAACCGCACATCGCCAAACGTAGAAATCACTTTGATTATAGTACCTGTGCCTGTACCCACTGTGCCGGAATACTGCTTGGTGGAGCGAAAAGAGTCAGTTTTGTCGGGTTGGCTGGTAAAATGCACTTTCAGATTGGCAGGCAGGCGGAAATCACCGTGCGTGACCGTGACGTCAAACTGGCTGGATTCGGCGGGGAGTACTACCGAAGAGTAGGCCGCTCTGATCGTTACATTCTCGGCCGAACGGGACAATTGTCCCACCTGGAAGTTGTCGGAAAAACTGAGATTTATTTTACAGTAATTATTCACCCGGCCAATGATAGCCCCCGAGTAGTCAATATCCGCGTCCAGGCTACCTACCTCTCCGATGGTAAGCTTTCCGAACTTGTTGACCAGCAGCAAGGTGCGAGCCTGGTCTAAATTGAAATCGGAGTAGCGTACCTCCATCTTGCCGCCATCCATTTTGCCTATTTTGGCGCTCCCATAGGCTACCTCGATGGTATTGCTGGCATTGGAAAGGTCCGCCGCCGAGAAATTTCCGTAGCGCGATTCGACGGTCAAAGGGGCCTGAAATGACGCGATATCGGTGTTCCCAAACCTATTCTTCACGATCAGGGCGTTGAATTTAGGCATATTGACCACATAGTCAATCTGGATAGAGTTCTTTTCACCGGACTTGCTGCGCCACGAATTCCAATTATTGGATCCGAACTGACTGCGATCGATCAGGGTTTGGAGCGTGATAACACTTCCCTCGCGCTTTTCGCTGATCGTCACGGCATTCAGGTAGTCCGTCGCGCGCTGGTCGGTGGGGGCATTGGCCGTGATGGCGACATCCACCCGAATTTCTTTGCGATCCCACAGATTTATCTTGACCTGACCGTACTGGTTATCGACCGAAAGCTGGTCACGCATGTCCACGGTATATACTTTTACCAATATCTTGCGCTTTTCTATCAAGTTAGCTTGCTCAGCGTGGGCTACCATCCAGGTACCCAGGACCAGCAGGATGCTGCTAAATAATGGTTTTATTCTCATGGCGTTGATCGGCCTGTTTAATGCGTTGAAGAATGTTCAATTGCTGATTTAGCAGATCAATCTGCCATTGCAAATTCTGGATCATAGCCTGAATCAGCGTTTCCTGGTTAGGAGCTTTCGGAAGTTCGGAACGCAGATTTCCGTAGCTTTTTTCCAGGCGATCCAGATCGGTTGCGAATTCTTTGTAGAGTTCTGGATTGTCGCTCGTCAGGCGAATCAGCTCGTTGCGTTTTTGATCAATTGCCTGACTGTACTGCGTAAATTCACGGGCGTAGGCGGGTACCGTCAGGGCTACCTGGGGGTCGCGGGTGACCCCGAACTCATTGTTGAGATAGACGAGGTAGGAGATTCCCAGCCCTAGTACGAGTCCGGCCGCAATACGCCAGTCAAAATATTGGGTGCCCCATCGACGGGGAGTACTGGCTTTTTTAGGAGGTAGCTCCGGTTCCTTTCCCAGTTGCCCAGCGATGCGCCCCCACAGGACGTCGTCTGGTTCCAGGGTATCAAAATCCTCCCGGTTATCGCGTACAAACCGCTCTAACCGATCTTTTTTATCAAAAGACTCTTTCATGGTTAATCACTCGTTAAAAAGTAAATGTTTGGGGTCAAATTGTTGGTTTTTGTTGAATTGTTTTTTGTGTAATTGTAAATCACGTACATAATCATTCGGAAACTATTTTGTCCCTCAGTCCCTTTGAAACTTTGCCACTTCCTCCCCCTACCTCATCATTTCTACCAACTTTCGTTTAGCCCGCATGTACTGGGTCCGAGACGTTATTTCGCTGATTCCCAGTACCTCGCCGATTTCTTCGTGATCATAACCCTCAAATAGATAGAGGTTCAGCACCACGCGGTACCCTTCGGGTAACTGCTGCATCGTGTGCCGGATTCTTTCGACTTCATAATTGGTATCGTCATAGCCTTCGTAGCAATCATCCGCTCCGTAAAGTTCACCATCAGCGGCCTGCCACTCTTCCAGTTGGATCCATTGCATCTTCCGGCTGCGCAGTTGATTGATGGCCTTATTAACCACGATCTGCTTCAACCACGCCCCGAACGTAGACTGCTGCCTGAACTGATGAATGTGCGTAAAAGCATCCACAAACGCTTCCTGTAAGGCATCCTCTGCCTCCCCCATGTGATTCAGCATCCTCATGCAGACGTTGAACATGGCTTTGGAGTAATGCTTGTAGAGCTCGTGCTGCGCCTTGCGCTCACCGAGTTTACAGCGTTCCACCAAGTCGACATGCCGGTCGGTGTACAATTTTGTTTCCAAACGGAAGGTTTAATTTTAGAACGTTCTGAATTAAAGACTGCTATCAGTGGCAGGAAGTTGCACGGGGTGCTGATATTTTTTGAGAATAGGGTCTGAGTCCACCAAAAGTGACGAGGCGAACAAAGGCTTTGCGGCGGTTGTTGTTCTAAAAGCTATTGTATCTTTGTCAGCAGTCTACTATTGTGAAATTAAAAAATTCACTGTTCTACTCTTCACCAAATAAATGAAAACCTTTGACATACCGGATTTCTACCGAAGCAGCATCATTTCTCCCATCAAGGAATTCCGCCGCAAGCGCGACAAGCTTAAGCGCGATTTCACGCCCACGGTGCTGGACTTTGGCCCCGTGCGCTTTCTGATAGCCCGGCACTTTGGTTTCTGCTATGGTGTGGAAAATGCCATCGAGATTGCGTACCGGGCCATTTCAGAAAATGAGGGCAAACGCATTTTCCTGCTCAGCGAAATGATTCATAATCCTGACGTCAATCTCGATTTGCAGGAACGGGGCGTGCGGTTTTTGATGGATACCAAAGGAAACCAACTTATTCCGTGGGAGGAATTGACGCCCGCCGACGTGGTGGTGGTACCCGCTTTTGGCACGACCGTTGAAATCCAGAATAAGCTTTCAGAGATCGGAATCGACGCCTATGGCTACGATACCACCTGCCCTTTTGTGGAAAAAGTCTGGAACCGCGCGACCCAAATCGGGGAGAAAGATTATACCGTGGTGGTACACGGTAAACCGATGCACGAAGAAACCCGCGCCACGTTTTCGCACAGTAAAGAAGCCGCCCCGACGGTCGTGGTCAAGAACATGGAACAGGCCCAACGCCTGAGTACCTACATGACAGGGGAAAGTTCTAGGGAACAGTTCTACGAGGAGTTTAAAGGCCAGTACTCTGAGGGTTTCGACCCGGAACGTGACTTGAAGCGCATTGGCGTCGTAAACCAGACCACCATGCTCGCCTCGGACACGCAGGGAATCGCCGACTACCTTAAGCAGGCGATGATCCGGCAGTACCGGCTACTCCCTACCCAAATAGATGAGCACTTTGCCAATACGCGTGATACACTCTGCTACGCCACCAACGACAACCAGGATGCTACCTACGCGCTATTAACATTCCCGGCGGATCTGGCTATCGTGGCTGGGGGGTACAACAGCTCGAATACCTCACATATCGTAGAACTCTGCCAAAGCAAGCTACCTACCTACTTCATTTCTTCGGCAGATAAAATTTTGGACAGGACCCTGATTCGGCATTTTGATATGCACCAGAAAGAAGAAATGACCACCGAGGGGTACCTGCCCGACAGGGTACCCCTCACCGTTCTGCTCACTTGCGGGGCTTCGTGCCCGGACGCGGTAGTAGAAGGAATTTTGACGAGGATTTTGTCTTTTTATAGGGAGGTTCGTCCTGTTGGGGAAGTAATGAAAGAGTTTCAGTAGGGGGGGAACCTATTTCAGACAGCTATCCCCAGCCACTCCTCCCGCTCTTTCTGCTGGCGCAAGTGGTGCCGGGCATGGGTTTCGGTACCCTGAAACCACTGTATGGCGTTCATCCAGCCGAATACCGGATGCTGCGTTTTGTAAGTACCTGGATCGTCAGCGGCGGCATCAGCCAGTACCAGGCCTTGCTGGATTGTTTCCTCAAAAAGTACTTTATAGGCCTCCCGGCTTTTGGCTACGGGTTCGGGACCGCGCACGGCGTCGGGTACCTTGATTTTAATGGGGGGAAAGCTGTTGTATTTAAAGACATTCAGGCCGTTGGCGTTCATTTCCCCACCTTCCTGTCCCTTTCGCTGTTCCAGGCAGCGCTTCACATTGGCCAGAAAAAAGTAAGTATTAGCTCCGTAGAGATGTTCGTACATTTGGCCTAACGACCATTCCAGTTCTTCGGGTTTGGCTGCGAACTGTTTATCCGTATAACGATCAAGGGCCGAAATATAGGTCTGTAAAGTGCTGATAAAGGCGTCTTTAAGTTCGTCAATGTTCATAGCAGGAGGGTTTAGGATGAAAGCAAAAATTAATTCTCAGATACTTCAATCTCATACCGCTGCAGGCGATTTTCGTGAATCCAGAGGCGGAGGGGGCCGATGGGGCGGCCCTCGTTGTGCAGGCGGTCTACCGCTGTAACGTAATACAGGTATTTTTTGTCCGCTTCGGCGGTGCGATCCAGAAAACGCTCCCCTTCATAGCATAGCCCCACGATGCGGCGCGGATCGTGAGCCGAAGGTTTTTCTCCCTGTTCAAACCGATAGATCACATAGTACCAGGCCGAATCTCCGTCAGGGGCCCGCTCGGGAGTATCCCAAAAAAGGGCAACCGCGCCGGTTTGCAAGGTAGCACGCAAGTTGCGGGGGCTTAGCGGTGGGGTACTATCCTTCCAGGGCATGGAGGGCACGAGGGCCGGATACCGGAACAGATCGGTGCGTAGCGAGTCCACAAAGCCCAGGGCATTGGCCTGCAGGGAGCGTGAACTGAAAAACATACTGCCATCGGCACCACTCGCGCGGGCGTAACGCACCTGATTGGGCAGTTCCGAGGCTTTCTGCCAGGTTTTATCTTTATCTTTATTACCAACCCGGTAGGCAGCCTGTCCTATATAAAGATGGCGATCGAAGCTGTTGTCGGCCCACCAGTCCACAAGGTTTCGGAAGGGTACCTTACTGAAACCTGATGAAAAATAAACCTGCGGGGCTATATAGTCCACCCAGCCTTCTCTTATCCATTTGCGGGTATCGGCAAACAGGTGGTCGTAGGAAGTGAGCCCCCCGGTGGTATTGGACCCCCCCGGATCATCCCGGTGATTGCGCCACACGCCAAAGGGACTAATACCGAACTTGAGCCGGGGCTTAACAGCAGTAAGGGCTTCGTGGATTTGCTTAATCAAAAGATCGACGTTATGGCGGCGCCAGTCGGCTTTGCTGGCAAAGTCCTGCCCGTATTTCTGGAAGGCCGCTTCATCTTCTAGGGTTTGTCCGGCCACGGCGTAGGGATAAAAGTAGTCGTCGAAATGAATGCCGTCCACATCATAGTTTTGGGCCACATTCACCGTCATATCGGTAATGAACTGCCTTACTTCGGGTAAGCCGAAATTGAACAGTTTGGCCCCATCGTAACTCAGGATCCAGGCCGGGTGGGTACGGCTGAGATTCTGGGACGACACACTCGTGGATGACCGATGCACCAGGCGGTTGAGGTTGAGCCAGGCGTGGAATTCGAGGCCCCGCCGGTGCGACTCAAGGATCATATAATCCAGGGGATCGTAAAAGGGAACGGGCGCGCGTCCCTGTTCTCCGGTAAGCCACTCCGACCAGGGCTCTGTTCCTTTGGCATAAAAAGCGTCGCCTGCGGCGCGTACCTGCACAAAAAGTGCATTCATGCCTACTTTTTTATAAAAATTCAGGAGGTTGGTAAACTCCTGCCGTTGTGTGTCGGGTGTCAGATTTTTCTGGCTGGGCCAGTCGATGTTATCCACCGTCGCTACCCACACCGCCCGCAGTTCGCGCTTAGGGGGCCGAGGTGGCTCGGCGGGCATTTCGGACTGAGCGTGACAGGCCGTAACCCCTTGAAGAATGCTGTAGAATAGGACGAGTCCGAAACCGGATTTTTTCACAGAGATGCAGATCAGGCGTTGGTTTAATTTTCAAAGTAACGGATTTTACCCCAAAACCCGTGAGCGCCCCTCGGGAATTTAGCAACGCAGGTGGCCGTGTTTTCTTACATCGGGTTATCTTTTTGGGTAGCAGGGCGCGCCCGTCGACAGCGCTCGCTGCAGTATTTTACTTGCTCCCAGTACCCTTCCCATTTCTTTCGCCAGGTGAAAGGGCGTTCGCAGACAAGGCACAACTTCGTGGGTAACTCAGACTTTTTTCTAATTTTCATGTACATAGCCATTTTTTTGTGATTTTAATGAAAAATAGTACCTTTCAAACATTGAAC
>JBBRDE010000023.1:0-30543 GCA_038204185.1 Cytophagales bacterium | reverse complement strand
AGTTCGCGCAACAGGCGGCGAATATCCACTAGTGAAATATGAATGATGTCCAGTATTTCTTTTTTCAGATGTTCTGCTTCCGCACTTTCTTTAAGGTAGCGCGTCATGGACGATACGTATAGTTTCAGGGTAGCCAGGCGTGACCCTACCTCGTCGTGCAGGTCCTGCGCGATATTCTTCCGTTCCTGTTCCTGCGCATCCAGAACGATTTTCAGGCGCTGTTTCTGTTGTCGGCCGATGCTCCTCAATCTTCCCTGCGTCACCGTAAAGGTACCCGCCGCAATCAGTATGAGGTACAGGGCTGAAAACCACCACGTACGCCAAAATGGGGGTGTGATAGTCAGGTTAAGTACCCGCTCCGTTTCGTTCCATACACCGTCCCGATTGGCCGATTTTACTTTAAAAGCATAGTTTCCCGGTTCCAGGTTGGCATAGCGCACGTAGGTACGGTCGTCTGCCTGTACCCAATTCTGATCCTGGCCTTGCAGGAAGTACTGGTAGGAATTTTTGCCATTGCTATAAAAATCAATGGAGGCGAATTCCAGAGAAAACGTATTCTGGCTTTGGGGCAGCGTTACGAAATCCATTTCGTCCACGTTGCGGCTCGACTGGTACGGTTCTTCGTTGACTTTGAAGTTGAAAATATGGATTCGGGGCTGGTAGGAAAGCTTTTGAAACTGGCTTGGATAGAAATAGTTGAGGCCTTTTACCCCACCAAAAAAACATTCACCCGAGGACGCTTGAAAAAAGGCGTTTCCGTTAAACTCATAGCCTTGCAGCCCATCCGAAAGGTCAAAATTGCGGATGTGGCCCGTTTTGGTATCCAGGCTGGAAATACCGTGGTTGGTACTCATGAACACATGGCCATCCTGGCCAACGACGATACCATATATGTAGGAATTGGCCAGCCCGTCCTCCTCATCGTAGAGGCGGTAGGCACCCGTTGTGCGGTCGAAAGCCAGGAGTCCCTTTGCCGTGGCGATCCACAGCCGCCGCCGGACGGTATCCTCGCGGATCGCGTTGATGTTGAAATCCTTAAACCCTTCGAACGTTTTTTTCCAGCGTTTTCCGTCCAGTTGGTAGCCATACAGACGGTCGAAATACGACCCAAGCCACAGGGTACCCTGGCTGTCGAGGAATGTAGCGTAAATATTCTGGTCGGTATGGTAAGGTACCCTGGCAAACGTGCGCTGGTTGGGATCGAAGAGCCACATGCCCAGCGATGTGCCCACCAACAGCGTATGGTCGGGAAGTTCCAGAATATTGCGGGTATACAGACGCGTATCGGGGTCGTGATTGTACAGGAACGTCTGAAACTTCCGGGTAGCCGGGTCGAAAAGCATGATGCCCCCGTAAGTACCTACCCACATCTCCTGTTTGCTATCGCGGTAAATATATTTCAGAATATTGTCATCCTTGGTAAAGTACCGCTCCTCCACAACCTTTTTCTGGCGGTTAAATACATCGAGGCCTCCCTCCGTCCCGAGCCAAATCCTTCCCTGAGCGTCTTCTGCCATGCAGCGGATGGATAAATCGCTCAGATTCTGGGCGGGTTGAAGGGGATTGGACTGGCCAAAATATCCAAACATGGAAGCATTGGGAATGATCTTCACCAGGCCATCAGGATCGGCATTAGCCCAAATTATGCCCAAATTATCTACATATACCCGGTAAAACTCGTAATTCTCGAAGCTTTCGGGCGAATTGTCACGGTAATGTACCTCGCGGAAAGCAAGCTGTTTTTTATCAAAAATCCATAATCCGTTGCGTTGGGTACCAATCCAGAGCTGCCCGTTATTATCCTCCGCCAGACTGAACACGACCCCCAGAGCGCGACTGCCGGAGGCCCACTCGAAAAGCTGGTGCTTTTTCTGCCGGTGGTCGAACCGTACGAGCCCCTGGTCGGTACCCAACCAGGCGATCCCATCTTTACCCACCACCAACGAATACACGTTGCAGGGCTCGCCGTATTCGTTCTGAGGCGTACTTGTAAAATACTGGTGATAGGTTTTTTCCTTGATCGAAAAGCGCACGACCCCTTTCGGGTACAGCATCCAGATATCCCCGGCGGGCGTACAGGTAGTCCAGTCTACGAAATCGAAGTTGCGGTTGATGTAGGCGTATTTCCCTAACTGCCGCAGTTTCCGGGCTTTGAAGTCATACACCATCAGACCTTCGCCTTCCGACGAAAACCAGATCTCGCGGTCGGTGGCGTAAAAGGGCGAAGCCCGGCGTTTGCGCGAGGTGGTGCGGATGAGCGAAAACCGATCAGTGGCCCGGTCGTAGCGGTTAAGTCCCTCTTCGGTACCCACCCATATATTCCCCTCCTCATCCTCCACAATGCCTCCTATATTCACACCCCGGAGCGAATGAAGGTCGCGAACATCTGGTTTGTACACCCGGAACCGGTGTCCATCGTAGCGATTGATACCATCCTGGGTCCCCAACCACAGAAATCCCCGCGAATCGGTCAGCATGTGGTAGGGCGAACTCTGGGACAATCCATCCTTCACCGTCAGATGTTGGATTTGCATGGGCTGCGCGCGGAGGGGTTCACCACGCGCAGCCAGTAGCATCAAATGGGCAAGTATACAGGCTTGGTGGAAAAAGCGTCGCCAACCCGTCAGCCGGAAAAACCAACGGCAGTTGCTACTTCTCCAGGTTGTGCTTCGCTCATTCACTCATTTCTGCATTCAATCATTCAACATTAAAGTTCCGTTAGCATGAGGTTGCGCCAGCGTACCTTGATGCCACCGCCGTCGTGGATTTGCAGGGCAATAGAGCCGGTATGGGTACCAATCTTTTCATCCTTAAAATCCACCATCGCGTGGCCGTTGAGCCAGGTCTGCACGTGGTCGCCCTCAACCCGGATGCGCATTTTGTTCCATTCACCCATTTTCAGGTGGCCTTCTTCAGCGTCGGGAATCTGCTTGAGCCAGCCGCGCTCGTACGATTCGTACACGCCGCCCGTATCGTGGTTGGGGGGCGCTACCTCCACCTGCCAGCCTTTCACCTTAGTACCTTCGAAGGTAGAGCGAAAAAAAACGCCGCTGTTGCCGTTCGACTCCTGCTTGAATTCCAGTGTGAGGTCGAAGTTTTTGTAGAATTTCTCGGTCGCCAGGTACCCATAGGCCTTGTCGGGACCACTTTCACAGACCAGATCCCCGTTATCGACGTACCATTTTTCGGTGCCCTTGATGTCCCATCCGTTCAGGTTTTTGCCGTTGAATAGTTTGATGGGTTTCTTGGCCGAAGGCACCTCGGGACTTACAACAGCCGCTACGGTGAGGGAACAGACCAAAGCCAGGGCGAACAGGCGGGCAATTTGTGTTTTTAAGTGCATAGATTGGTTTGGTTTGGAAAATAAAGCGCAGGAATATGCTACACTAGTCCGATCAAAGTTCCGTTATAATCCAGTATTTATCAACAAAAACCACTCTAAGGTATGAAAAAAGTACGCAGTATCAGTTGGTTGCTGGCCAGGCTGATGATGATGGGAATCGTGGTCGGCTCGGGCTGGGCGTGCCAGGACGACGAACCGGTCAATCCCAGGACGATTACGGATACCCTGTTTGAAAGCGCTGATTTCACGATTCTGAGCGCAGCTATCCGCCACGCCGGGATGAGCGATGCGCTCAAAACGGAAGATTTGACCCTGTTTGCTCCCAACGATGCCGCTTTCAAAGCGTCGGGCTTCGCTGATGCCGCCGCCATTACCGCGCGTCCAGCCGCCGAGGTACGCGAAATTCTCAAATACCATATTATCGGTACAGCCCTGACGATAGATCAACTGGAAGCACCGGGTACCCCCTCGTATCAGAATCTGGCGATGAAGCCTACCTACATCACGCGTAATTCGGGTGGTGTTTTGGTAAATGGCGTACGAATCACAGCGCCCAACCTGAAGGCAGACAATGGCCTCATTCACGTGGTGGAGCGACTACTGATGCCCCCTACAAAATCACTATTGGAACTCATTCAGAGCAACAGCGACCTTACTTTTCTGCTGGCGGCCGCCACCCGTGCCGCGCAGGCCAACCCTACCCTTGGCAATGCGCTCTCGTCGCCGCTAAGTACCTACACGCTGTTGGCTCCGTCCAATGTGGCCTTCATGGCGGCGGGCTTTGCTTCGACAGCCTCGTTCAATGCCGCCGACCCGACTACGCTGGCGAATATTCTGCTGTACCACGTGCTGCCGGGACGGATTTTCTCCAACAATTTTACGAGTGGTACCCTCACGACCGTTTCCACCAAAAGCATTAAAGTGGATGTGAACAACGGGATCAAAATTACCGGCAACAAAAACAATGGACAGTCCGCCACGCTCACCCAAACCAACCTTTTAGCAACTAATGGGGTAGTGCATATCATTGATCGGGTATTGATGCCGTGAGGGATACCCGGAGGCTACCGTTTTTTCACGCTATCTAATTCCATGGCCCAGCGGTATTCGGGCAATTCTAGGAGTGTCCGGGCCACCAATTGCTCCCCCCTAGGTGAAAAATGGCCATCGCAGGGCACGTACAGTTCTGCCCACTTGGCAGCTCCGAGATCGTGAAAAACCGGGAGCAGGTTGAGGTAGGTGGCTCCGGTTTGGCCACATAAGGCCCGCAGGCGGGGCGACAAGTTGTCGATAGGGCGTTGGTCGTAGGCGGTGAGATCAGAAAGAATGGGTAAGCTCATTAGAATCACTTTTTTGTCTTTGGCAGCTACAAGAAGTTTTTTAAGAGAATATTCCAAAATTTCCCAGCGGCTTTCATAGGTTTCCTTTGCGTAACTGTTCGACGATACAAAGCTTTCTCCACTCGGACTGACAGAGTGTTTAACTTCGGCCCAGTGCATGGCACAGCTGTACAGGTAAGAGTTCAACTGGATTTCGGCTGCCATTTTTTGGCCCCAGCCCAGGCTATTATAGAGCGAATCGACGGTCTGCTGAATTTTTTCGGGTTTGCCGTAATTATTGGGGGCGGCGATGGATTGTCGGATGTCGGACAGGGAATAGGCCAGGGTCACGTCCGGCAGGCTGCCTCGCCAGTAGGGGCGGTAGATCGGGTAACGCAGCAGTCCCAGCTTTTGTGATTCATCGTAGTCTTCGAAATCATTGGCAGGCAGCAACCCGATAATAACCACGTCGTGTTCGAAGCGGCGCACCAAGCTATCGTATGTGAGATAATAGTTGATAGGGCTAGTGCTATTGATGCCGAAGTTCAGGTGTTCACAGCCCGTATGGGCTTCCAGCAGGTCGGAATACCGTTGCGGAGAGTTTACCAGGAAACCCTCAACGAAAGAATCCCCCAGAAAAACTGCTCTTTCCTTACCCGATGCGTTGGTGGGCGTCCGCTCCCGATCCCGCATTCCAAATCGGTTGCTGGTCAGAGTAATGGTGTCGTCCGTACAAAGGGGCAACCGAAGGGTGGCTTCCGGTATTCGCCATCTCCCCAGGGCCGGGCTGACGTCGCCCCAGAATTCTGAATGGGGCGCGTACCAGTTCTCATTCAGCCAAACTCGGGAATGAAAAGGCTGGGGGGCATCCGTAACCCCCAGGCGTATTAATCCGAAACACACGACTTCGGCTACAATCCAGAAAAACAATACACCGCAAAGCGAGGCTGAGACCGTAGCCAGCCATTCCTGGCGCGATCGGGTACCCAGGATGGCCGCCGTCAGCACCGCAAGGATCATCATCAGGTACCCAAGCAAAATATTCAGGCTAACACCGCCCAACCATCCGTCACCGTTGGCGAAAGCTAGGTCATAAAGCCACAATACCCCCCACATCGCAACTAAACTGCCCGAAACGGCAGCCCAAAACTTCAACACATACTTCATAACGGGTGGATAAAGGTCATCAAAAAACTTTAGATAGGGTATCCTCCCCGACCTGCCAGGATGTATTAATCAATTGAGTAAGACAAAGATAAGTAATCAAAAAGAATACGGAAACCTTTGAGTTGGTCACTTCATTGGCGGGCAGCAGCGAGATGAATGCCCACATCTATCATTTTTCGCTTCCATTCCCTAAGATTATGCAACACAAAAGCGGATCACGGCAACCCATGGCCCGCTTTTTATGTTGAAGGGTAGGTAGATTATTTGCTGAGGGAGTAAAGGTACAGGATATATGGAACGGAAAAATAAAAAGAAGATTTGGATTCGGTGGGTGCTGGGCATCCTGATGTTAGCGCTGATCGGCTCGTGGTGGATGGCACAGCGGGTGAAATTCCGCGTTAGCGATGGCGAGTTGACAACGTTGTTCAAATCCAAATCCATGCCCATCAATATTCACCGCTACACCGTGGAAAAACGCACGATGCGGTTTGTGGAATTTGGGCAGGATACCTTGCCCGTCACGATTCTGGTACACGGTGCCCCGAGTTCATTGAGCTTTTTCAGTTCTCTTTATTCGGATACCTCGGTCACCAACCACACCATGCTGGTAGGGGTAGATCGCCCTGGTTATGGCTATTCTGATTTTGGTCAATCCGTCATTTCGGTCAAAAAGCAGGCGCATTTCCTGCAGCCCCTCATCGACCACTACGCCCGGCAAGGTCGCAAGGTCGTGCTGGCGGCTTCTTCCTATGGAGGTTCGGTAGTGGCTAAGCTCGCGATGGACAATCCCGACGTCGTGTCGGGCATTCTGTTCATTTCGTCGTCGCTGGCTCCCGGTCAGGAATATACTTACCCGATCAGCTACGTCATCGACTCGCCCTGGTTCGGCTGGTTTTTTCCGACCATTCTGCGGGTAGCCAACGACGAAAAGCTACACCACCAAAAAGCATTGGAAGATATTGAGGATGGCTGGGATCGCATCCGGTCGCGTATTATTATGCTGCACGGTAATGCCGATCAGCTTATTTATTTTTCCAATGCTGAGTACGCCCGTAAACATTTGATTAATGCGACATCATTCACCCTGATTCCAGTAGAAGGCATTGGGCATACACTCATGTGGGATCGCCCGGAATTGATTCGTAAAAGTCTGCTGGAATTGATCAGAAAGCCGAAGTTGGAACACTTGGCAGGGAAGCAGGTAGTTGGGGAGTCTATGAGTTTATGAGAAGAGAGTTCATGAGCGGCCCGCCGCTACGGTACAGAGCTTATGAGTTAGAAAATGGTTTATGAATCTTTCTTAGGCAGAAATCAAAAAAAGGGTCTGGATTCGCTCGAATCCAGACCCTTTTTTTCCTAAACTCATACACTCTTCCACCCTCCCCTTAAAACTGCTCCGTACCCGAAAAGAAGAAATTTCCTTCGATGGTGGCATTCTCGTCGGAGTCGGAACCGTGAATGGCGTTGGCCTCGATGGACTTGGCGAACAATTTGCGAATGGTACCTTCATCGGCATTGGCCGGATTAGTCGCCCCGATCAACGTCCGGAAATCCGCTACGGCATTGTCTTTTTCCAAAATCATGGGCACGATCGCTCCCGACGACATATACTTGCACAGGTCTGCGTAAAAAGGACGCTCCTTATGGACCGCGTAGAACTCGCCGGCCCGTTCGGGCGTAAGCAGTGTTTTCTTCATGGCTACAATACTGAACCCCGCTTCTTCAATCATTTTAATGATCGCCCCCGTATGATTTTCCGCTACGGCATCGGGCTTAATCATTGTAAAAGTTCTGTTCGCTGACATATCGAATACAAAATTTTATTTGGCCGCAAAACTAACCAATTTCCCCATAAAACCGACAATAGGCCGCAAATCCCAACAGTTTTGTTAATTTTGTGCGCCCATACTGAACCGCCCGGCAGGAACCTAAGGTAGGCACCCTTATCAGGCCACCTTTTATTTGCCCCAGTCATTTATTACAAATTCTTGTGAATCAATCTTTTGACGCCCTGCGCGCCGTTTTAGCTACCCCCCAAAAAGTTGTCATTACGATGCATCGTGACCCTGACGCCGACGCGATGGGCTCATCCCTGGGCTGGGCATTGTATCTCGAAAAGAAGGGGCATCAGGTGAGTGTCATTAGCCCGACCGACATCGCCTCCAACCTACACTGGCTACCTACCGCCAACCGGGTGCTGGTGTATGAAGGTACCAAGGCCAATGCCCGCGAGTGTCGGCAGGCGATCGAAGAGGCTACGCTGTTGTGCTGTCTGGATTTTTCAGCCATCTCCCGCCTGAAGGAGCTGGGCCGCTGGGTCAACGAATCCACCGCCACCAAACTGCTGGTGGATCACCACATCGAACCCGAGCCGTTCGCCGATATCATGATCTGGGACACGGCAGCAGCGGCCACGGCACAATTGATATACGACACTATCCGCTACCTCGACGGCACCGAAGTACTCGACATTGCGATGGCCGAGTGCCTGTACGCGGGCATCATGACCGACACAGGCTCGTTCCGACACGGAAACACTACCCCCGAAGTACACCTGGCGGTAGCCGACCTGATGCGTACCGGATTAGAAACCAATAAGGTACACCGGATGATTTTTGACAATGCCCCGCTGCTACGGCTAAAGCTACTGGGTCACGTGTTGAGCAATCGTTTACAAGTACTGCCTGAGTACAGAACCTCATACATGACCCTGACTGCCGCCGAATTGGAAAAATACAAGTCGGGCACAGGCGACACCGACGGTATTGTGAATCATGGATTACAGGTAGAGGACGTGGTCATGACAGCCTTATTCATCGAGCGGAAAGGGGAGGTCAAAATTTCGTTCCGTTCTCTAGGAGATTTCTCGGTGCGGGACCTGGCAAGTGCGCACTTCAACGGAGGTGGGCACCGCAATGCCTCCGGGGGACGCACGACGCTTTCTTTACAGGAGACGGTGGACCAATTCCTCAAATTTTTACCTTTTTATAAAGCTCAACTCCTGAGTGTGGAGAAATAAGGCGTTTTTTTAATTCCTTTGCACAAAAATTGGGGGATGCGCGTTATAGGTAGTATTATTTCGCAACCAACTCAAAATCACTAACTACTCTATTTTATATTTAACCAAAAACCAATGAATCTTAAAACAATCGGCTTTGTGCTGGGCATCTGCATCCTGGCCGCCTCCTGCAATCAGCATCGGGTACAGGTAACAGAGAATGGACTAAAATACCAGTTTCACGAGCAAAATGAAGATGCTCGTAAAGCCAAAATGGGCGACATCATGTCGTTTCATCTGGTCCTCAAAAACAGCGAGGACTCTGTACTGCGTGATACCTACAAAGAAAACATGCC
Organism: Cytophagales bacterium; assembly: GCA_038204185.1. GTDB lineage: Bacteria > Bacteroidota > Bacteroidia > Cytophagales > Spirosomataceae > Salmonirosea. The sequence goes on along the minus strand of JBBRDE010000023.1, from coordinate 21,360 downwards.
TGTGAAACTGGTACTTCAGCAGCCACCTTTCAAGGGTAGCTTTGAAGAAGGCCTGGCCATGCTGGCTCAGGGTGACAGCGCCAGCTTTTTCGTGAGCGCCGATACGCTCTTCTCTAAGATGATGCAGCCTATGCCTCCCATGGTCAAAAAGGGTACTGATTTAGCATTTACTGTAAAAGTGCTGAACATCCAGACTTCCGAGGAATTCCAGAAAGATCAGGCCTCACAGGGAGCCGCTCAGAAGGGTATCGATGCCAAAACCATTGACAAGTACATTGCCGACAACAGTCTTCAGGGTAAAGTCCAGAAAACGGAATCGGGCTTAGCGTATGTGGTGCAATCGCCTGGTACCGGGGGTACTCCCAAGCAAGGCGATTTGGTAAAAGTGCACTATACCGGCAAGCTGCTCGATGGCAAAGTGTTTGACAGCTCGGTCGGAAATCCCCAGACCGGAGGTCAGCCTATCGATTTCCGGGTAGGGGTAGGTATGGTCATTCCCGGCTGGGAAGAGGGCATCATGTCCATGAAAAAAGGTGAAAAGCGTATGTTGATCATTCCATCAGGGTTGGCGTACGGAACCGAAGGATCGGGACCGATCCCGGCTAACTCCGTGCTACTTTTCGACGTAGAATTGGTTGATTTTTCCACGCCGGCTCCGGGTGATAATACGGGTATGCCGCAACAACCGGGCGGCCTGCAATAGGCTTTGCCCGTACAGATACCTATGAATGTAGCGAATAGATATGGCTGGATAGTGGCGATTGGCGTAGTACTGGGTGCTTCTTTTACGGCTTGTAAGGAAACTTCGGATCCTATCGGAGACGAGAAGAAATTACAGAACGATGAAGAAATCAGGGCTTATCTATCCACTAATAACATTACGGCCCAACGCACCAGTGAGGGATTGTACTATAAGGTAATTTCTAAAGGTACCAGCACCCAAAAGCCAGTCGTTGGCGACGAGATTAAAGTCACTTACGTGGCGCGGCGCCTGGATGGGGTACTAGTAGATAGTAGCGAGATTAGTCTCAACAAGCCCGTTCGGACTGTTTACGGCATCAGTAAAATCCCGTTTTTATCCGATCAGGCGATGAATCTGGTTTTTGGGACGCCCCTGCTGACCGAGGGCGATTCAGCCATACTTCTGCTTCCGTCGTATTTGAGTTTGGGCGGTACAGGTACCCTGCTATTTCCCGCGTACAGCCCGGTTCGGATGGACTTGAAGGTAGTCTCCATCCGTACAGAGGCCAGGCAGATGGATGATTTTGTGAAAGCGCGCAGTATAGTGATTACCGAAACCACTGATAAAGGACTGCGTTTCGGTAAAACCGTGTCGCGGCCCGATTCGGCTGAGATCAAAGAGGGCAGCGTGTTGAAGGTAAAATATACGGGCCGTTTCATGGATTACACTATTTTTGACTCCGGTACCATCGATGTGACCGTCGGCACCACCTCTCTTGTAGCGGGCTTCACGCAGGGATTGTTGAAACTACGGGCGGGCGAGAAGGCAAACTTACTATTTCCATCAGTCCTGGGCTATGGTACTCAGGGTAAGCAACCTTCAATCCCTCCTTTTTCTCCACTTTATTTTGAGGTAGAAATCGTTTCCAAGACTAAGTAATTCGCATACTTTTTTTATAAAAGAGGCTACCACTAAGGTTGCCTCTTTTTTTGTTCAAATCTCACCTGTTTTGTATGATACTCTGCTTCGCTACCAACAATACTCACAAACTTGCCGAAATTCAGAATTTACTAGGTTCAGAGTTTGAATTGAAAACGCTAACTGACATCGGCTGTCAGGAAGAAATCCCTGAAACTCAATCCACCATTGCCGGCAATTCCCGCCAAAAAGCGGAACATGTGTGGGAAAACTATGGCATCAATACCTTTGCCGACGATACGGGCCTGGAAATTTACGCCCTGAATGGGGAGCCAGGCGTTGATTCAGCCCATTATGCGGGCCCACAGCGCAACGCTGACGATAATATAAACCGTGTTTGGGATAAATTGGCAGCCACCGGAAAAACCTTTCCTGCTCCGGCGCGTTTCCTAACCGTTATAACGGTAGTGATGGAAGGCACCTATTATCAGTTCGAGGGTACGGTGGAAGGTACTATTACTAACGAGAAACGCGGCGGCAACGGCTTTGGCTACGATCCGGTGTTCAGGCCCGAAGGCCACGAACATACCTTTGCCGAAATGAGTATGGCCGAGAAATCCCTCCTCAGCCACCGGGCGCGGGCGTTTGCCAAACTAGTGGCCTTTTTGCTGTAATAGAGGTTTTTACAAACAGATTTCTATTGGCCTATTCTCCTGTACCTACTTCATTTTTCACTACCTATTCCTACCTATCCTATGTCAAAATTCAAGTCCGAAGATTATCGCTACGATGGTAATAAAGAGTTCATTCTGAAAAAGGCGGATACCAAAATCTCCGATCTCTACGACGATAAGGATGACTACAAGAAAATGCTGGAAGACAACGCTGACGAGCTGGACGAACTACAAAGCATGATGTACGCCCATAACCGCTATGGGCTGCTGGTGATTTTGCAAGCCATGGATGCGGCGGGCAAGGATGGCACCCTAAAGCGGGTATTTGCGGGCGTGAATCCCATTGGCGTAAAAATCCATTCGTTCAAGCGGCCCAGCGAAAGCGAACTGGCGCACGATTTCATGTGGCGTAGTTCGCTGCGTTTGCCCGAACGGGGTACAATTACCGTGTTCAATCGTAGCTACTACGAAGAAGTTCTGGTCGTTAAGGTACATCCCGAAATCATTACCGATGTGCAACGGCTCCCCACTGAACTTACCGAGGACATTGACAAGCTCTGGAAAAACCGCTATGAGGATATCAAGAATTCAGAGAAGTACCTTTATTACAATGGCATCCGGGTGGTAAAGTTTTTCCTGCATGTTTCCAAGAAAGAGCAGGCCGACCGTCTGATCGCCCGCATCGAGGACCCCGCTAAAAACTGGAAGTTTGAAGAGGGGGACGTAAAAGAGCGGGAATCATGGGACGCCTATATGGAGGCTTTTGAAGAGTGCATTAACGCGACTGCCACCGATAAAGCACCCTGGTATGTAATTCCGGCCGATGATAAGAAAAATATGCGAATTATGGTTGGCCGAATTATCGCCGAAGAGATGAAAAAAATGGATATCCAATATCCGGAAGCTGACGAAGAGCGCCACGCTGAGTTGCAACGCCTTATCGGGATCATAAAATCGCAGAACAACGACTAAAAAAAACGCTGACAGCGCATCAAGCGCTGTCAGCGTTAAAAATAATCAATTACAACGCGATTAATTAACGGATTACGAAGTTTCCTCCCCCAATCCGATAGCCTTCGGCGTACAACTCTATGCTATACTTACCAGGGCGGAATTGGGTAGTGTTGTCATACAGCATCTCAACCTTTTGGTTGTTATTGAGGTACGCAACTGATCCACGGGAAGTAAACTTAGTTTCCTGGCCATTCACCTCAAACTCGCCCGAACCCATAGCATCGTCGGCAAGCACAGCTCCATTGGGATCCAGTACCCGCACGTAAATATCCTTCGTTTCCTGACGCGTTAGCGGATTTTCGGGTAGATCGAAAACCATTTTGATTTTATCCACCCGCTTGGCTTTGTATGCATCGTCGTCGCGGGTTTTACCTTTTGACGTCACCGCCAGCACTTTAAAGTTTTGTGCTTTCAAAGCAGCTGCCCGGTTTACTTTTTCCGATAGCTCTTTATTCTGAGCCGTGTAGGTCATTACCGAATCAGACAATTCAGTTTGACGTTGTACCAAGGTCTGACGTTCCGTTTGCAGCGAACCTACCTGTACGTTGAGCGAGTCGTTAGAAGTAGCCAGCAACTGGTTCTCTTCGCGTAGTTTTGCAATTTCGGTATCCTTTTCAACAAGGAACGTTTCGTATTCCTTGATCTTAGCCAGGTACTTGCCCGTTTCAACTTTCTTGCTCCGCGAAAGGGCCACTTTGTCTGCCTCAAGCTGGGCCTTCATTTTGTTCAGTTCTTCAACATCTCCGCCTAGTTTCTCAACTTCGGCAATTTTCATGTTAAGCACTGTCGAAATGGAGTCCAATTTAGTACGTGTAGAGGATACTTCCCGTACCTTTTCCATTACGGTAGCCTCCTGGTCTGTGAGCTCAGCTCTTTGCTGAAAAAATAGAAATCCTAGCGCTGCAACGGCAACCGCCAGTATGGCCACAATCACCCACGCTGTACTTTGCTTTTTCTGTTCTTCGTTCTGCATTTTGATTCACGTTTAGAGTTAAAATTAAATAAAACGTGTACAGGTCTCATCCATCCTCATTCGCTTTTTAGTTAGTTGACTTTTACCTCTACGTTGAAATCGGATTATTATTTTCTAAACCAGCATTTTTTTTGGCAGAATAGTTTTCTCACTTAACCCCTTTCTCCCATTTTGCCAATCCTAACTCGATAATCCTAACCTTTTTAGTATAAATATCATACTCAGATAAAATTGCTGACAAACTCTTTTATTTTCATATAATATACTGATTATTAACATATTGTAGTGAATTACTTACCAAAGACAATAAAAATAATATAGGCTGTTTGCCAAAAAAGCGATATTTTTCTTTACTTTTTATCGGAGAGGTATGTAGAATATACTACCCATCTATATGCTTACAGTAGTGTTACTTCCCCTTCCTGCACTACAACTCTCAGTTCCCATAAAGTTTTTTTGCGGCTTCTTCGTATTTATCGCCTTTAATCCATTGTGGTGCTTGGGTACGATCAGCTATTAAACGGGAAGTATAAGTAAAGGCCTGGCAAAATTTCAGCAAGTAGTTGAAATCAATTGTTTCGGGATTATCCGAAGCCTGATGGTAGTTCTTCATCAGCTCAGCATCGAATGCTCGAAAACCGGGTGTCATGGTAGGCGCAGGAATTCCCTGGATAGCGAAACTCACGTTGTCCGATCGGTCGAACAAGCCCTGCTCGGGGGCCGGGTCTGCCACCACATCCAACCCAAAAGCTTTGCTGGCGATTTCTATTTCGGCCCGTGCACCCGTCCGGTCTAGCCCAATCACCGATAGAATACTGGTGTCGTTGTAGCCCGCCCCGTCGGTATTGAGGTTGAAGATACAGTTCTTCAATGGCAACAGCGGGTGACTGGCGTAATACTTACTTCCCAACAGACCTACCTCTTCGCCCGTCAAAGCTACCAGCAGCACCGACCGCTTGGGCGGATTCTGCGCCAGCACTTCGGCGGCAGCCAGCAGTGACACGGTGCCAAAGGCGTTGTCACGGGCGCCATTGAAAATGCTGTCCTCAGGCGTGTAGGGTTGTCCCCCCTGCTTGCCTACCCCCACGTGGTCGTAATGCGCCGAGAGCAGCACATACTCGTCTTTCAGTTTCGCATCAGTACCCTCAATGTAGGATACCACATTATAACCATTGACCGTCTGTACCGCCCGGCCTTCCGTTTGGAAGTGAACCTCGGTTGCAGCCCTTAGCAGCTTGGTGTACTTTGCCTCTTGCCCATTGACCCAGGCGTGGGGAAGCGTAACGGGGGTACCTTCAGCAGCCAGGGCAATGCGATCACCCGAAAAATATTTGGTCACAAAATTCCACGGAACAGGGGCTTTGAAAAGTTCGATAATGGCCACCGCGCCTTTTTGAGCTGCCAGTCTGCGCTTCTCATTCGACACGCTGATTATCTCCGACGGCGTAGTGGCGTCCGGTGAGCCGCTTTGTACCAATACGATCTTACCTTTAACATCCAGTCCCTTGTAATCGTCCCAGCCTTTACCCGTATCTTCCAGTCCAAAAACTGCATAAACCAGTGGTGCGTTCAAGTCCGTGGCTTTACCCGACATTAGAATCCAGTCTTTTTCTGATTGCAGCGTATCGTTTCCCACGTATAAGGTACCTTTTTGCAAAGATCCCATCTTTTCGAGTGGCACAGACTGCATATAAGACGACTGCCCCGGCGCGGGGACCAAGCCATAACTTCGGAACTGCTCGGCTACGTAACGGGCAGCTACAAGATTCCCCTGCTCGCCCGTTCGCCGACCCATCAATTCATCCGCGGCCAGAAACCGCATGTGGGCTTCGAGTTTGGCTTTTTGGAGGGAGAATTCAGGTAAGACATTTTTCTTCTGGGCCAGAGCGGGCACCATAACCAGCAAGCTGAGTAGCAGGGTAGCGATTGTATTTTTCATATCGGAAAAGGTTGGGGGAGGGGGCTATTGAATTTCTACACGTACGTCAAAAGGCTTTCGGTCACTGATGACCAATTCCTGAAAGCCCTTGATTTGGTAAGAAGTCACGCGCCAGTCACCTGACTTCTGGGCGCAATGCATCAGCAGATTTTTTTCGGATTCGTATAACTTATTTTCAGCCAGGATTTTTGCTTCAATCAGTGTAGGTTGGCCGTTGGGCTTGTCCAGGACTACCTTCAAATAGCGCACGGGCAAGTCTTCCTTGGTTAGGATGGTGTACTCGTAGGTGAGCGAATCAGGCCGGGCGATGGCGTAGCTTTGGCGGTAGGCGGGTTTATTGATATCGGCTTGCACAAAGAGTTCGAATTCCTTCCGCCAGTCTACTTCCTTTGTGCTGCGCTTTTCCTCATCGTTACCTACCACCATTGTCTTTTCGACCCTTGGCTTCTGCTGGTTCAGCAACTGAATCTGGTTTTGCACAAAACCCTTTACATCATAATATACGGGGGGAGCCTGGTTCTCTTCGGTGGGAGTCTGACAAGCGGAAAGTAGCACAAGTACCCCCAGGCTCATAATTCCAGCGTTCAGCCAGCCTGTTATTTTTCTATTCAATGGAAAATAAAAAGTTGATGATAACACGTTACAAAGTATAGGTTGTAAAAAAGCAGAGAGCCAATTTGGCTCTCTGAGTAAGCTAACATCCAAAAAAGGCGGATAGTTTACAGTAGGCTTTCACCCACCATTTCTTCCGGCTTTGGAACTCCCATTAGCGCCAGAATAGTAGGCGCTACATCGGCCAGCTTTCCGTCGTGGATGGACTTCGAATAGGTAGTATCTACCAGGATGCAGGGTACTACGTTGAGTGAGTGGGCCGTGTTGGGCGAGCCGTCGTCGTTGACCATGTAATCGGAGTTGCCGTGGTCAGCGATGATAATAGAGGTGTAGCCGTGTGCCAGACCCGTCGTGACAACAGCTTCGGTGCATTGGTCCACAGTTTCGGCGGCTTTTATGGCCGCTTCAAAAATACCCGTATGGCCTACCATGTCGGTATTGGCGAAGTTGAGGCACACAAAGTCCACTTCCTCTCTTTCCAGCGCGGGTATGATGGAATCGCGAATATCCCGCGCCGACATTTCGGGTTGCAGGTCGTAGGTAGCAACCTTGGGCGAGGGACAGATCATCCGGCTTTCGCCCACAAACTCCTTCTCCCGCCCGCCCGAAAAGAAGAACGTTACATGGGGGTACTTCTCCGTTTCAGCAATGCGGATTTGTTTTTTGCCCGCTTTTTCAAGGACTTCGCCCAGCGTATTAGTCAGGTTATCTTTATCAAAAATAACGCCAACGTTCTGATACGAATCATCGTAGTTGGTCATTGTTATATAGCGCAGATTCAACTTGTGCATGTTCTGCTCATGAAAATCGCATTGAGTAAGGGCTTCGGTGATCTCACGGCCCCGGTCGGTGCGGAAGTTGAAGCACAGCACCACATCGCCATCCTCGATGACCGCCAGAGGTTCTCCCTGCTCGGTAACCGTTACGATCGGCTTGATGAATTCGTCCGTTACGTCATTAGCGTAGGACGCCAGTACAGCCTCCATCAGCCCGGCTTCAGGCACCTGTGCCCCTACGCCATTGACCATCGCGTCGTAGGACAGTTTGACACGTTCCCAGCGCTTGTCGCGGTCCATGGCGTAATAGCGACCCGTGATACTGGCGATTTTTCCAGTCGTGGTAGCCATGTGTTTTTGTAAATCCCCCAAAAAACCCAGCCCACTTTTGGGATCACAGTCCCGACCATCGGTGAAAGCATGCACAAATACATCGTTTAGCCCTGCCTGATGCGCAAACGTGCAGAGCCCTTTGAGGTGGTCGATGTGGGAGTGGACACCACCATCGGACACGAGGCCTATGAAGTGAACTTTCTTGCCAGTCACTCGGGCATAGTCGAAGGCATTGGCCAGGACGGGTTCTTTTGCCAGTGAGCCGCTTTCTACGGCCAGGTTTACTTTTACCAAATCCTGGTAGACTACGCGGCCAGCTCCCAGGTTGGTATGCCCTACTTCAGAGTTGCCCATTTGTCCAACGGGCAGACCCACGGCAAGGCCGCTTGCCTGCAAGGTACTGTGGGGGTACTTCTGGAGAATACTATTATAGAAAGGAGTGTTGGCGGCAAGAATAGCCGAGCGGTTTTCTTCGCCCTGCTTCGCGATACCCCAACCATCCATAATGATCAATATGACTTTCTTATTCATGGTTTCAGGTTATTTTTCTCAGTAATAAATTCCAACAGTTGCCTACCGCAGCGTTCCACGATGCGGTACACTTCATCAAAGGCAGCAATGTCTTCATAGTAGGGATCAGGCACATTAAAATGCTCCGGCGCAGCCGATTCCTGCACTTCTGAGTCGAATTGCCGGTATAGAAATAACCGATCCTCGGGGAAATAAAATCCGCTGCTGCGGTAGCTTTGGTTGCGGATGTCCTCGAAATTGTCTTCATCCATGGCCACGATATAATCGAAGATATAGAAGTCGTCGCCTGCCAGCTTTCGGCTTTTATGTCGTAGGTCAATCCCATTCTGTTGCGCAATCTGCCGCATCCGGCGGTCGGGCAGACTACCGATATGGTAGGAAGCCGTACCTGCCGAGTCGCATTGAATTGCGTCGGAAAGGCCCGCTTTTGCTACTAAATGCTGAAAAATACCCTCGGCAATGGGTGATCGGCAGATATTTCCCAGGCAAACGAAGAGAACTTTAATCAATGGAATATGGAAACCGGTTCGCCGGTGCGATTGAAAGTTAAAAATATGGACTCATTTGAATGGAGCCATTTCTTTTTCTCGATATTAATTTCCCCTACTCGTTTTTCTCAATGGATTGGCCGTTCTCATCCACGATCACGTACACGTCTTCGGTGGGTTTGCGCATGAGGTATTTTTCCCTCGCCCACTTTTCCACCATTTCAGGTGTGCCCAGTACCTCTTTTCGCTCTTTCCTTACCAGTCGCACCTGTTCCTTGTAATACAAGCGGTCCTGCTCCAAATCCTTCATTTTCTGACGATTGCTCAGTACCACAAAAAGATTGTTATCGTCTATGAACACGATCCATGCCAGCCAACCGACGAAGGTAGCTATATAGAAATTCCGCAGATAACGCATCACGCGCAGAAGCCAGTAGGGAAGTTGGGACATTTTTTTAGTGGAAAGTGGAGGGTTGACAGTGGATAGTGGCTGGTTCTTAGAGGTACCCCTAACGGGTGATCGCTAGTTCGTATTTAAAGCAGAAGGATACCCTATTTACCAAAAAACCGGAGCGCGGGGCCCCGGTTTTTCAATTGAGCTGCTAGAACTTCAAACCGGGGAAGTAGGCGGTTTCGCCCAGTTCTTCCTCAATGCGCAGCAGTTGGTTGTACTTCGCCATACGGTCGGAGCGCGACGCGGAGCCGGTCTTGATCTGTCCGGTGTTTAGCGCCACGGCCAGATCGGCGATGGTCGAATCCTCCGTTTCGCCCGAGCGGTGCGACATGATGTTCTTGTAGCTGTTACGCTTGGCCAGGTTCACAGTGTTGATCGTTTCGGTCAGCGAGCCGATCTGATTAACCTTAATGAGAATCGCGTTAGCAATTTTCTGATCGATACCCTGCTGCAAACGATCCACGTTGGTTACGAACAGGTCGTCACCCACCAGCTGGCATTTGCTACCGATCGCTTCTGTGGAAGCTTTCCAGCCATCCCAGTCGTCCTCGTCCATGCCGTCTTCGATAGAAATGATGGGATACTTGTTCACCCAGTCGGTCCAATAGCCAGCCATTTCGGCTGAGGATAGCTTGCGTCCGTCGGATTTTTTGAAGTGATAGAGGCCATTCTCGTAGAACTCGGAGGCAGCCGCATCCATCGCGATGAACATTTCCTCGCCGGGTTTGTAGCCCGCTTTTTCGATCGCCTGAATGACGATTTCGATAGCCTCCTCGTTAGATTTAATGTTAGGAGCAAAACCGCCTTCGTCGCCGACGTTGGTCGAGTATCCTTTGCTTTTCAGTACTTTTTTTAGCGTATGGAACACCTCCACACCCATGCGAAGAGCATCAGAGAAGGTATCGGCCTTAGCGGGCATGACCATAAATTCCTGGAAGTCGATGGAGTTATCGGCATGGCTACCTCCGTTCAGGATGTTCATCATCGGCACAGGCAGCGTGTTGGCGTTGGTACCCCCGATGTAGCGGTAAAGGGGTAGGTTAGCCTCCTGGGCAGCAGCCTTTGCCACGGCCAGCGATACGCCCAGAATGGCATTGGCTCCCAGTTTTCTTTTGTTGTGGGTACCATCGAGTTCGAGCATGATCTTGTCGATCAGATTTTGATCGTAAACCGACAGACCAATCAGTTCGGGATAGATGATGTCGTTAACGTTCTCAACGGCTTTCAATACGCCTTTACCAACATATACTTTATCGTCCTCGTCGCGCAATTCGACGGCTTCATGCTTGCCCGTGGAAGCGCCGGATGGTACGGCGGCACGGCCCAGAAAGCCGTTCTCGGTGCGAATATCAACTTCTACGGTGGGGTTTCCTCGGGAATCCAGAATTTGTCTGGCGTGTACTGACTGAATAGTACTCATGAGCAGTTTTGGGTTTGTATGGGTAAATGGTTAACTTTAACAGAACAAAAATAACGTAAAATATTGGGAACCGACATCAACCGATTGAAATGCATAGCTTTGGTAGCTCTGATAGCAGTAGCTACATGTGGATTTGCCCAGACCCCTTTATCGGTCGAAGCTTTTGACAAGAAACTATCTGCCACGCCGGAAGGTCAGTTGCTGGACGTACGCACGTCCGCCGAGTACGGGCAGGGGTACCTGGCCAAGTCGGTTAATATGGATGTGAAAGATCCGGTCTTTGTGCAGAAACTAGCGACTCTGGATAAGGACAAGCCCGTTTTTGTGTATTGCCTGTCGGGTGGAAGAAGCGCGCAGGCCGCTAAGCTATTGGTACAGAATGGCTTTAAAGAAGTGTATGATATGCAGGGGGGGTACCTTAAATGGTCGGCTGCGAATATGCCCTTTGAGAAAGACGCCAACGCATCGGCGGTCGCACCGGGCATGAGTCAGGAGGAATTTCAGAACGTGATTGCCTCCGCCCAACCCGTACTTATTGATTTTTATGCCAAGTGGTGCGCGCCCTGCAAGCAGATGATGCCTGTTCTTGAAAAGCTCACCAAGGAATACGCCGGAAAAGCTACGATCAAGACAATTAATTACGACGAAAACAAAGCTCTGGCCCAGAGCCTGCAAGTCGATGAGATCCCGGTTTTCCTGTTGTATAAAAACGGAAAATTGCTCTGGCGTGGCATGGGGCTGATGCCGGAAAAAGAGTTTCGGGAAGTGATCGAGGGGGCTTTGTGAAGATTTGTAAATAAAAAGGCCTCAGCAGAGAAAAAGCATTTTCTCTGCTGAGGCCTTTTTAGGCAGTTGTGCTGTCAGGTGTTTCCACCTTACAGCCTTGATATTTGCAGAATCGATAATTCCTCATGCCTCCGCCAATAACCGCGCAAATTCATCGAACAGGTAGCGCGAATCGTGCGGACCAGGCGATGCTTCGGGGTGATACTGCACCGAGAAAGCCGGGCGATCTTTACGACGGATCCCCTCGATGGTTTTATCGTTGAGATTTACGTGGGTTACCTCTACATCAGGGTGGTTCAGGATTTCATCAGGGTCCACGGCAAAGCCATGATTCTGGGAAGTTACCTCGCAAAGGCCCGTGATCAGGTTCTTGACGGGATGATTCAACCCCCGATGTCCGTGATGCATCTTATAGGTGGAGATACCGCTGGCTTCAGCCAGCAGTTGATGTCCCAGGCAAATTCCAAACAATGGCTTATGGGTTTCAATCATTTCCTTTACAGTTTCCACAGCGTACAGCATAGCGGCAGGATCACCGGGTCCATTGGAAATAAAAAACCCGTCCGGCTTCCATTCCATAATTTCGGCAAAGGGCGTTTGGGCCGGAAATACCTTGCAGTAGCAGCCCCGCATAATCAGGTTTTGCAGGATACTTTTCTTGATGCCGTAATCCATCACGGCAACGCGCCAGCGGCTTTCCATTTCGTCGCCTGTAAAATAAGGCTCTAGGGTACTCACTTCGGAGGATAATTCCAGCCCAGCCATGGAAGGTACCTTTTTTAATTCCTCCATCAGTTCTTTCTCGTCCAAAATTTCGGACGAGATAATGGCATTCATAACACCTTTTTCGCGCACATGACGTACCAGATGGCGGGTGTCTACATTGCCGATGCCTACGATATTGGCCCGCTCGAAGTATTCCTGCAACGAAAAGTCGGCCGTATGCCGGGAATATACATTAGAAAAGGTGTTACATACCATTCCCTTGATCTTCACCGTAGCCGACTCTTCTTCACTATTGAGCTGCACACCGTAGTTCCCAATATGAGACGTGGTATTCACAACAATCTGACCATAGTACGAAGGATCGGTGTAGATCTCCTGGTAACCGGTCATACCCGTATTGAAGCAGATTTCTCCGCCTGCAGTCCCTTTTTTCCCTAAGGCCAGCCCCCGATAGGCCGTACCGTCTTCCAGTAGTAATAAGGCTTCTTGTGTTTCAGTCATTGTCTATCGGTGCAAAAGCGTTGGTTTCAAAAGTAGTAGTTTATGCCCAAAAAAAGGGGTTAAACGAAAACGTTCAACCCCTTTTATCAATTAATTACTATCATCTCTGATTTCTGTTCTATCAATTTTCTCGACCTCCGTCCAACTCGTCCTGCCAAGCTTTCAACTCGTCCCACTTGCCATCAGCCGCTAATTTAGCTTGCTGAGACCAGGTAGCAGGATCGTGTGAGGCAAACTGTGAACCCGCGTTGTCTAAAATTTCGCGAATGGATTCGGGAGTAGCATCAGCTAATTTAGCAAATGTATCGATACCCGCTTCAGTAAGTACCTCGGCAATCTTGGGTCCGATTCCTTCTACTTTTTCCAAATCATCGGCTTCGACTTTGGCAGTTTTTCCTTCCTTTACGGCTACTGGCTCTGCTTTGGCTGAATCTTCTATGGCGGCAGGGGTACTTTTGGTCGTTGCGGTAGCTGCCTTTGCCTCTACTGCAGTTTCCTCTGTTTCATCGCTGTCCGCTTTCTTACCACCTCCCCGACGGCTCCGACGAGTTTTAGTGGTCTTCTCTGCGGTGGCCAGAAGCAAGGTTTCATTGAAATCAACCAATTCCATGATACAAATGTCAGCCGCATCACCCTGACGGGTACCTAGCTTCACGATTCGGGTGTATCCACCGGGACGATCCGCAATTTTGTCCGCCACTACGTTGAATAGTTCCTTCACCGGCTCCTTATCCCGAAGATACGAGAACACGACCCGGCGACTGTGCGTGGAATCATCTTTGGCTTTGGTCAAAATCGGTTCTACGTACTTACGGAGAGCTTTGGCCTTGGCTAATGTGGTTTCGATACGCTTGTGCAAAATCAAAGAACCCGCCATGTTTGATAGCATGGCGCTGCGGTGTGATGCTGTCCTTCCTAAATGGTTAAATTTCTTTCCGTGTCTCATTTTTCTAATTATTTGGTAGCTTCGAGCGGCGGTTGTAACGCGCTACAGAATACATACCGATGTTTAACCTTATTTATTATTCTTCGTCGAGTCGATACTTACCTACTTCCATACCGAAAGTAAGGCCCTTTTCCGACACCAGTTGCTCCAATTCTGTAAGCGACTTCTTGCCGAAGTTGCGGAACTTCATCATGTCTGAAATTTCAAGCCGTACCAAATCACCGAGTGTTTTAACATCGGCTGATTTCAGGCAGTTAAAAGCCCGTACAGAAAGGTCTAACTCGGCCAGCGATGTTTTGAGCAATTTGCGCATCCGCAGCATTTCCTCGTCCACCTGATTGTCTTCTTCGGCTTTCTGCTTCTCAAAAGTCATCGTTTGATCCGAGAAGAGCATAAAGTGTTGAATTAATATATTGGCGGCTCCTTTCAAAGCTTCCTCGGGATGAATCGAACCATCCGTTTGAATGTCGATTAAAAGACGCTCGTAATCGGTCTTCTGCTCAACCCGCGTATTTTCAACGCTATACTTCACATTTTTGACGGGCGTGTAGATGGCATCCATCGCCACGTGGCTAAATGGCAGCTCGGTAGCCCGAGGCTCGTCCGCCGGCACGTATCCGCGTCCTTTATCTACAAGAAGTTCCATTTCAAACTCCTTCTTGTCATCAAGGTGGCAAATTACCTGGTCAGGATTCAGTACCTGATAGGAACTCGTGAATTTGCCAATATCTCCGGCCGTTACGACCGAAACATTTTTCAAATTGACCGTAATACGGCTTTCCACCAAGTCAACCACTTTCTTAAAGCGAACCGTTTTCAGGTTCAGGATGATTTCTGTAACATCCTCCACGACCCCTTCTATGGTCGAGAATTCATGAAGCACCCCGGGGAACTTCACACTCGTGATGGCATATCCCTCCAACGAAGAAAGCAGAATCCGACGTAACGCATTTCCAATCGTTACGCCATAGCCTTTTTCCAGGGGCTTAAACTCAAACAACCCGTGAAAGTCGTCAGCTTTTTCCATCACGACTTTATCAGGCATTTGGAATGCTAATATTGACATAGTCTTTGTTTACTTTTATGTAGTAAATGACGATTGATCAGGTCGTCGTTACCTTTGCGATCGCAAACGTTTCCGCGTAAGCGGATACTAGGATGCCCCGGACAGGCCGGGGCTATATGGATGAGTAAGGGTTAAGCTTACTTAGAGTACAATTCAACAATGAGTTGCTCATTGACATTCTCAGGGATCTGATCACGCTCAGGGTAGGTAATAAATTTACCCGTCATCTGCGATCCATCCCATTCAAGCCAGTTAAACCTTTTCGCGGAATGGCCTGAGAGGCTATCCGTGATAGCTTCAAGGGATTTAGATTTCTCCCGTACGGTTACAGTTTGACCGGGACGGAGCGTGTAAGAGGCAATGTCTACGATTTCGCCATCGACCATTACGTGCTTGTGACCAACAAGTTGCCGGGCAGCGCGGCGAGTCGGTGCAATGCCCATGCGGAATACAGTGTTATCGAGCCGGGCTTCACAAAGTTGAAGCAGATTCACCCCCGTAATGCCATCTTTCACCGCTGCACGGTGAAAAATATTTCTAAATTGCTTTTCCAGTACACCATAAGTATACTTAACCTTCTGCTTCTCCATCAACTGGAGTGCATATTCGGATTTTTTGGAGCGGCGACCCCGACCGTGTACGCCGGGAGGATAATTTTTCTTATTGAGTGCCTTGCTGGGTCCCATGATGGGTTCCCCATAACGCCTCGAAATCTTTGCCTTAGGACCTGTATAACGTGCCATTTTCTAAATTTAAAAATACTACTACTGCCAATTGGATAACCCCAGTTCCTAAATTATCAATTAGGCAGCAGCTACTGATTAAACTAATTAAACTCTTCTACGCTTGGGAGGACGGCATCCATTGTGTGGCAGTGGGGTAATGTCCCGAATGGACGATACCTCGATACCCGTATTCTGGATGGTGCGGATTGCAGACTCACGGCCTGATCCGGGACCTTTCACGAACACTTCGGCCTTGCGCATTCCCAAATCGTAAGCTACCTGGGCGCAATTTTGAGCGGCTGTCTGAGCAGCGTAGGGCGTGTTCTTTTTTGAACCACGGAAGCCCATCTTTCCAGCCGAAGCCCAGGAAATAACCTGCCCGTTGTTATTGGTGATTGAGATCATTATGTTATTGAAAGTAGCCTTGATATGTACCTGGCCTACGGATTCAACAACAACTACCCGCTTTTTTGCTTTGTCTTTTCTTTTATTCTGTGCCATTATGCTATGGGTCTATTATACAAGCGTGAAGCCCACGCTCATGGATTATTTCGTAGCTTTCTTCTTGTTCGCAACCGTCTTACGCTTACCTTTCCGAGTACGCGAATTGTTCTTAGTCCGCTGTCCACGTAGAGGTAGGCCTTTCCGGTGACGAAGTCCACGATAGCAAGCAATGTCCATCAAGCGCTTGATGCTCAGTTGTACCTCAGATTTGAGCGCACCTTCTACTTTGTACTCGCCTGCGATGATGGAACGAATAGCGCCTGATTCATCGTCTGACCAATCGGCTGCTTTCTTTTCCATCGGAACACCAGCCTTCTTCAAGATAGTTTGGGCGGCGCTTCGGCCAATTCCGAAGATATAGGTTAGGGCGATTTCGCCTCTTTTACGGTCGGGAATGTCTACTCCTGCAATGCGTGCCATAATTCTTATCCTTGTCTTTGTTTGTACCGAGGATTCTTTTTATTGATTACGTAGATTTTGCCTTTGCGGCGAATCACCTTGCAGTCGTCACTGCGTTTCTTTACAGATGCTTTTACTTTCATTTTTATTTAGGATGTTCGCTCACCAGGTAAGCGATGTTCTCAAACGATTATTTGTAACGATACACTATGCGTGCTTTGGTTAGGTCATAAGGAGACATCTCCAATTTAACCCGGTCACCAGGCAGAATTTTAATATAGTGCATTCTCATTTTACCTGAGATATGCGCTATGACTTCGTGTTTGTTTTCCAATTGAACCCGAAACATTGCATTTGACAATGCTTCAATGATTACGCCATCTTGTTCAATGGATGCTTGTTTTGCCATTATTTTATTCTTGTTATGCTTAATTCAGGAAGCAACCACCATAAGGCTGGTGTTTGCCGTAACTTGTTCTATATATTCAAAAGTGGTTAGAATCTCGGCTTTGCCTTTTCTAATTGCCACCGTATGTTCAAAATGCGCCGAGGGTTTACGATCAGTAGTGCGGATGGTCCAGCCATCTTTTTCTTGGACCACGCTTTTTTTTCCCAGGTTTATCATGGGCTCGATAGCGAGTACCATTCCCTCCTTGAGTTTAATACCTTTTCCGCGTTTTCCGTAGTTGGGTACTTCCGGACTTTCATGCAAATTTTTACCTACCCCGTGCCCTACCAATTCCCGAACGACTGAATAGTTGTACTTTTCAACATAGTCTTGAATGGCAGCACCAATATCCCCAATTCGCATACCATCAAATGCTTTTTCAATTCCCAGGTACAGCGATTTTTTGGTTCTTTTCAGCAACGAGAGTACTTCCTCAGAGACCTCTCCAACCGGATAAGTATAAGCGCTATCGCTGTGGTATCCATTGAGCTTCACACCGCAATCTATTGATATAATATCCCCTTCACGAAGTTCGTAGCCACTTGGAAAACCATGAACCACCACTTCGTTTACTGAAATACACAAGGAAGCGGGAAATCCGTTGAACCCCTTAAAAGACGGGCTTCCATTATTATCTCGTATGTACTCCTCGGCAACCGTATCCAAACGCTTGGTAGTAATTCCTGGCTTAACCCATTTAGCTACCTCCGCGTGAGCTTTCCCAAGAACTAAGGCGCTCTTTTTGATTAACTCAATCTCCTGATCCGTTTTCAGGTAGATCATAGCTTAAACGGCTAAGCTTTCAGTCCGCCCTTTAATGCGTCCCGATTTCATCAAGCCTTCGTATCGACGCATCAGTAAATAGCTTTCCACTTGCTGCAAGGTATCCAAAACAACTCCAACCATAATCAAGAGAGAAGTTCCTCCGAAAAATTGGGCAAACGAACTCGTCATTCCTAGTAAGCTGGCAAATGCGGGTAAAATGGCAACCAAAGCCAGTAAAATGGATCCCGGAAAAGTGATGCGATCCAATATCGTGCTTATATAGTCTGAAGTCTGCTGACCCGGCTTTACCCCGGGTATAAATCCGCCACCCCGTTTCATATCATCGGCAATCTGCTGTGGATTTACCGAAATAGCCGTATAGAAAAATGTAAAGACAATGATCAATACAGCAAATAAAATATTGTATTGCCATGTGGTGTATGTAGCAAAGGCAGTCGCCACATTGCTGGCAAAATCACTATTCTCAGCAAACAGACCCGCGATAGCGGCTGGTAAGAACATTAATGCCTGCGCAAAAATGATAGGCATTACACCCGCAGCATTTACTTTTAAAGGCAAATACTGACGTTGTCCAACGCCCACGGCCCGATTGCCCACGACTTGCTTGGCGTATTGGATAGGTACCCGGCGAATCGCTTGGGTTAGCATCACAGCACCCATAATAACAAAGTACAGGGCTACTAATTCCAAAACAAAAATCAAAATCTGAGCACTGCCCCGTGAAGCAAATTCCTGATAGATCGCACCTGGAAAGCGCGAAACGATTCCAATCATAATCAGCATCGAAATACCATTCCCCACTCCCTTATCCGTAATTCTTTCTCCCAGCCACATACAAAACATGGTTCCAGCGATAAGAATAAATATGGAGGAAACCGTAAAAATACTTCGGGAAACCAGGAGGGCTTCGTCAGGCACAGTAGTACTCAAATACGTAAGGCCTTGGGCAAAAGTGACAACAATGGTCAGGACTCTAGTAATTTGATTAAGTTTCTTACGACCCGACTCCCCTTCCTTCTGCATTTTTTGGAAGTACGGCATTGCCATCGTCAATAATTGAATGGCAATAGAAGCTGATATGTAGGGCATTATACCCAACGCAAAAATAGAGGCCTTACTAAAGGCACCACCCAGGAACGTGTCCAACAGGCCAAGTAAGCCTTGGGTCGAAACGTTCATCAAGTCAGGCTCAATGCCAGGCAACACTACATAGGATCCCAAACGGAACACCGTTATAAACAAAAGAGTGTTGAGAATACGGGTTCTCAACTCCTCTATTGAAAAAATGTTCTTAATGGTATCGAAAAATCGTTTCATAAGGAAAGTCTTGTATGACCTGAGGTTAATTCAAATAGTAAAACTGGCGAACTTCTGCCAGATTATAATTTGATTGCTTTACCCCCGGCTTTTTCAATCGCTTCGATCGCACTCTTTGAAAAACCATGTGCGTGTACTTCAACAGCAACGCTCACTTCTCCTCGATTAAGAATTTTAATCAGATCATTTTTGCCTGCTAATCCGTTAGTGCGGAGTGCTTCTACGTCCACCACATTGTTACCTATTTTTTCAACCAACTCTTGAATGGCATCCAAATTGATCGCCTTATACTCAACACGGTTCATATTGGTAAAACCAAATTTGGGAACCCGGCGTTGCAAAGGCATCTGACCACCTTCAAAACCACGTTTACGGCTATACCCAGACCGTGATTGAGCTCCTTTGTGACCACGGGTTGAAGTACCTCCACGACCCGAACCCGTCCCGCGTCCTACCCGCTTGATGTTACGAACTGATCCGGTCGCCGGTTTTAATGAACTAAGATCCATAACTTATATATCTTTTAAATTTCTTCTACTTTAACCAAATGGCTTATCTTACGGATCATGCCCGCAATGGAGTCATTATTGTCTTTCTCAACCGAACGATTGATTTTGCCCAAGCCCAACGCTTTCACGGTGCGCTTTTGTCTTTCGGGACGACCGATCGTACTTCTAACCTGCGTAATGCGTACTTTTGACATGATTCCTAAAATATGAGATAGGCTCCGTTTCCGAAAGTTTTATCCGTTGAATACTTTTTCCATCGAAATTCCGCGCTGAAAAGCGACCTGATGCGGTGCGCGCATCTTCATCAAAGCATCGATCGTGGCCTTTACCACGTTGTGTGGATTGGAAGAACCCTTTGATTTTGCCAATACATCATGAATACCGGCGGCTTCCAATACAGCGCGCATAGCTCCACCTGCAATTACACCCGTACCGGGAGCTGCTGGTTTGATCAATACAAAACCACCACTGTATTTTCCTTCCATAGCATGAGGCACGGTAGTTTTAAGCAAGGGTACCTGAAATAGGTTTTTCTTGGCATCGTCGATCCCTTTGGCGATAGCATCGGTAACTTCATTGGCTTTGCCCAAACCGTATCCTACTACCCCTTTTCCGTCCCCCACCACAACAATGGCAGAGAAGCTAAAACGCCGACCTCCTTTAACTACTTTGGCAACGCGGTTAATGGCAACAACACGCTCCTTAAGTTCTGATTCGTTGACCTTTGTAGGCCGGTTGAAATTCTGCATAATCTTATATCTTAGAATTTAAGACCACCCTCGCGGGCTCCATCGGCCAATGCTTTCACTTTTCCATGATAGAGATAGCCATTACGGTCAAATACAACCGCTGAGATCCCTGCTTCGATCGCTTTCTCTGCGATCTTTTTACCTACGGAAGACGCAGTTTCAATGTTCGTATTCCATTTTTTCTCCCCGAGTTCGTGAGAAGAAGCACTGACCAGGGTAACGCCTTTCTCATCGTCAATCACCTGCGCATAAATGTTGGTATTTGAACGAAAGACCGACAAACGCGGACGCTCTGCACTACCATTTACTTTCTTGCGGATGCTATATTTGAGGCGTTGTCTCCTATCTGTTTTTGCCGTCGCCATTATGTATAATCGTATAAACTGTTTAAAAAACTATCCTTTCGGAATTCCGTTATTTCTTAGATGCAGCCTTGCCTGCCTTACGACGTACCTGCTCACCTACAAACCGAATACCTTTACCTTTGTATGGCTCGACTTTACGCATCGACTTGATTTTGGCAGCAACCTGACCGATCAACTCCTTATCAATCCCTTCCAGGATTACCTTAGGATTTTGACCTTTTTCAGTTAATGTAGATACTTTGATTTCCTGAGGCACCTCCATGATAATACTGTGTGAGTAACCCAAGCTCAATTCTAAAACGTTATTAGAAGAAGTGGCCTTATAACCCACCCCAACAATCTCAAGTTCCCGACGGTACCCTGTGTTTACGCCCACAACCATGTTATTGATTAGTGACCGATAAAGACCATGAAGCGCTTTATGACGCTTCTGTTCCGTCGGACGCTCCACCTTCAGTTCGTTCCCCTCAATATTGATGGACATATCACTGTCCACTTTCTGAGTGAGCGTTCCTTTAGGTCCTTTGACCGACACCACATTATCGTCGTTCACAGAAATTGTGACTCCAGTGGGTACCTCTATTATTTTTTTTCCTATTCGTGACATTTCTATCTGGAATTTACGATTAGTACACGTAACACAATACTTCTCCGCCTACGTTCATCGTCCGGGCTTCCTTGTCAGTCATCACTCCTTTTGAAGTAGAGATGATCACCGT